>SLRI01000427.1 GCA_007131045.1 Rhodospirillales bacterium | reverse complement strand
CCACCCTCTTCGACGGCCTCGACCAGCTCGGCCCGGGCTCGACCGCGACCCGAAGGGCCGTCCTCGCCCAGCTCGACCTCGGGACGAACCCCACCATCGCCGACATGGGCTGCGGCAAGGGTACTGCCAGCCGCGACCTGGCAGGCTGGCTTCCCACGGCGCGGATCACCGCCCTCGACACCCACGCGGGCTTTCTCGAAAACCTGCGCTCAGACCGCATCACCCCACTTCAGGCCGACATGGCAAGCCCACCTTTGCCGTCCGCCAGCCTCGACCTCGTCTGGTGCGAGAACGCCATCTACAGCATCGGCCGCAGCACGGCTTTCGACGCCTGGCACCCGCTGCTTCGCCAGGGCGGCCTCCTCGCCTTCAGCGACGTCACCTGGACGACCAGCGACCCGCCCGACGAGGCGCGCAGCTTCTGGGCCAGCGAATACCCCGCCATGACCACCCCCGACGCCGTCATCGCCGAGCTCGAGGCCGCAGGCTACCACCCCCTCCACCACCTCCGGGCGCCGGCGACCGACTGGCAGACCTACTACGCCCCGCTGCGCCGACGCCTCGAAACCCTCGGACCCGTCGCCGCCGGCCCGCTCGCGGAAGTCCTCGACGCCATGCGCCGGGAGATCGAGGTTTTCGATCGCTACGCCGACAGCTACGCCTCGACCTGGTTCATCGCGCGCGCGTAGGCGCGCAGGAGAAGAGAGTCGGGGAGGCAGCGCCTCCCCGTACCCCACCGTTACTTTGTGAAAGAGCAGGAGGGGCGGTATGGCGCTCGAGCTGTTGGTTTTTTTGGGCTCGGTGCGGGAGTCCACACCGCCCCGGCCGGCGCGGCTCGGGCTGCGCGTGGCGCTGGCCTGCCGGCGGCATCTGCAAGCGAAGGGCGTGGCGGCGAGCCTGGTCGATCCGCTGGAGATCGACCTGCCACGACCCTTCAAGCCGCAGTTCGCCTATGCGCAGGGCAAGGCTCCGGCCGACCTCGAGGCGCTGGCCCGGCAGATCGAGGCCGCCGACGGCTACGTCATGGTGAGCCCGGAATACAACCACTCGATGAGCCCGGCGCTCGCCGACCTGCTCAACCATTTCGGCAGCTCGCTCTTTGCCTACAAGCCCTCGGCCATCGCCACCTACTCCGCCGGCCAATGGGGCGGCACCCGTGCCGCCGTGAACATGCGCACCTTCCTATCGGAGCTCGGCTGCCTGCCCGTCTCCGCCATGATCCACGTCCCCAAGGCGCAAGAGGTCCTGGCCGAGGACGGCAGCTTCCTCGCCAGCGCCGACCACGACCGCTGGACAACCTATCTCGACCGAACCCTCGGCCAACTGACCTGGTGGGCCGAAGCCGCAGGGCACCAACGCGCCCAGCCGGCCGAGCGGCCGGGGGCGTTCAAGCGCGACCCGTCGGAGCGCAATGCGCCGTGAGAGATGTGGGTTGTGCGGGCGAAGGAAGGGACGGGGAGGCACGCCTCCCCGTCGGCCCCACCGGTCCTTGGTGAAGGACTTCGAGACTTGGTGGTGCGGTTCGCGAGATGTTGGTAAACTGGGATGTTGGCGGGCCTGGCAGCGCCGCCGGGGGCTGGCCGATGTCAGAGAGCGATCGACACGATGCCTGGGATGCGGGAGAGGCCTACGCCCGCTATATGGGCCGTTGGAGCAGGCTCGTCGCGCCGCGCTTTCTCGACTGGCTGGACGTCGGGGCGGGGGCCTCGTGGGTCGATGTGGGCTCCGGCACGGGTGCGCTCACCGGGGCGATCGTCGAGCGTTGCGCGCCCCGCAGCGTGGTCGGGATCGAGCCATCGGCCGGCTTTCTAGCTGTGGCCCGCGCGCGGGTGAGCGACCCGGCCGTGCGCTTCGAGCAAGGGGATGCCCGAGCCTTGCCGCTGGCGGACGGGAGCGCCGACCTCGTCGTCTCGGGGCTCGTCCTGAACTTCGTGCCCGACCCGAAGGCAGCGCTGGCCGAGGCCGTGCGCGTCGTCCGCCCGGGCGGGACGGTGGCCTTCTATGTCTGGGACTACCCGGGCGGCGGCATGGGCATCATGCGCGCGTTCTGGACCGCGGCGATCGCGCTCGACCCGGGTGCTGCGGACCTCGGCGAGGACCGCCGTTTTCCCGACTGCCGCCCCGAGAAGCTGGCGGCAATGGCCGAGGCCGCCGGCCTCGAGGCGGTGCGCACGGACGCCATCGAGGCGCTGACGGTCTTCCCTGACTTCGACGACTACTGGCAGCCCTTCACCCTCGGCGCCGGCCCCGCCCCCGGCTATTGCGCGAAGCTGCCGGCCGAGGCACGCGAGGCCCTCCGCGCCCGGCTGGACGCCGATCTGCCGCGGAATGAGGGCGGTGCGATTGTGCTGACGGCGCGCGCTTGGGCGGTGCGGGGGGTAAGGGGGGAGGTGTGTCGCTGAGGCAGGATGGTGATCGACCCGTTGGGTAAAAGGGGGACGTGTCCCCTTGAGCCCAGAAGCCCCGAGGCATTGCGCCATGTACGGTATTGACGTACATGACGCGACATGAAGCTTCGCTCGGTTCGACACAAGGGGCTGCAGCGGTTCATCGAGAACGATGATGCCAGGGGCATTCGCCCGGATCTGGTCGGTCGGATCAGACGGATGCTGACGGCACTGCATTCTGTCGATGGGATCGAACGGCTGCAGGGCCCACCCGGGTGGCGTCTGCACCAACTGAGCGGCGACCGGGCCGGTACCTGGAGCCTGTCGGTGTCGGGCAACTGGCGGCTCACCTTCGACGTGGTGGACGGCGAGGTCGCCAATCTCGACCTGGAGGACTATCACTGATGAGCGTTGAGATCGGCAAGATCGGCATGCGGCCCGCCTCGCCCGGCGAGTTCGTTCGCGAGGAGATCCTGGCAGAGCTCGAGCTCTCGATCAGCCGTGCCGCCGAGGTGCTGGGGGTGCGGCGTGCGACCCTCTCCGACCTCGTCAACGGCCACGCGGCCCTCTCGCCGGAGATGGCGCTCAGGATCGAGAAGGCGTTCGGCGTCGACATGGACATGCTGCTGCGCATGCAAGCCTGGCACGACGCCCACACCATGCGCCAGCGCGCCGACGAGATCGACGTGCGCCGCTACGACCCGAGCCGGACGGAGCCCGTGTGATCGACCCGCCGGCACCGGCTTCAAGGCGGGTCAGGGAAGAGGACGGGGAGGCAGCGCCTCCCCCCCGGCCCCTCCGGTACTTTTTGGTGGTGGAACTCTTGGAACGTGGTGCGCGCTCGGCTTGAAATGGATAAAAAGGGACGTTTCCCCCAAAACTCGGCTGGGAATGTTCAAGAAGCGACGGATCCCCCTGGTCGCCAGCGAAGAGCTTACTGGCCAGCCGAAACTGCTCGGGCTCCTTCGGCGGCGGCTCGCCCGCGCGCTTGCAGACGCCGCCCTACGGCTAGCCCCTGACCTCCCCTCGCGCACTTCAACGGTACTCTTGCCCGGCGAGGCGCTCAAGCTTGCCGCCTTCGGCCGTCTGGATTCCACAGCCCTTCGTGAAGGGCGCGTGGAAGTTCGGTACATGGCGCTTGATCCCGTCTGGCGCGAGGAGCCCAAGCAGGAGGGCGGCATGATCCCCTTGCGAACGCACATGAGTCGCTTATGCCTCGCAGCGAACGAGCTCTTGCAGCGGGGCTCGGCGGCTGAGTGGTACGGAGTTAGCCAACACCTCCACCTCGCTGCCTCCCTCAATGACCTGTCGGCTGACACCGACTTGGACGGCGCCGGCGCATATTGCCGCCCCGCTGCGGAATTCGACGAGGCCAATACCGAGGTCGCCGAAAAATACTTGGCGGGCTTTATTGTCTTTAATCTGGCTTGGGCGGCTTACGAAGGTGCCGTCGAAATCGTGAGTGAACCGTTCGGCATGAAACAGCCGAAGGGCGCGCGAGGTCGCGATTTGCTAGTGCAGCTTTTTGGCGACAAGCGCTTCCCGCATCTTCGCACTGCAGTACTTGAAGCGTTCGAGCTGCGCAACAGCAGCTGTGGCGCCTTCAACACTGCCGAGATGCGCCGAATGATTGCCACAGGTTCCATGGCCGGAATCGGTGCCGAGCACCTTCGCGGATTCCGTAATGCGGTCGCGCACGGGGATATTGCCAAGCCAATGCCGGGAGACTGGGGCGACGATTCCCGATATTGCGCCGATAATGACCCCCACATCAGGCAGTTTCACGCGAATACACGAATTGCGCTCCTCCTAACTCAGATGTTAATGCGAAGCACTTTGGGCGAGACTGATGAGCTGTGCGCGTGGATGTCGGTCCCGCAACCAGCGTGTCTCGTGCTTACCCAGCTACACTGCATGTCCTTGGAACGGCTCGAGTTTGATCTCCCCTTTCAAGATGCT
>SLRI01000533.1 GCA_007131045.1 Rhodospirillales bacterium | reverse complement strand
GTGGCGACGGTGCCGGCGACACCGGGGGCGTTCAAGAGGATGGACGAGGTCGAGCCGCCGAAGATGGCGCCGTAATAGACGCCGGCCATGAGGATAAGGCCCGAGGCCGGGTCCATCGCGAAGGTGATCGGGATCATCAGCGCCAGGGCCGAGATCGGCCCGAGGCCCGGCAGCATGCCGATGACGGTGCCGGCGAGCACGCCCGAGAAGCAGTAGAAGATATTGGCCGGGCTCAGGGCGATCTGGAAGCCGTAGATCAGGTTGGCGAAGGCGTCCAACAGGGGGTCCTCCGAAGCTCAGATCGGCAACAGGCCGGCCGGCAGGTTGATGGTCATCAAGCGGGTGAGGACGAGATAGAAGACGAGCGGCACGGCAATCGAGACGACGAGCGTCACCAGGTGGTTCTTGTAGCCGTAATAGACGGTCAGCCCGCCGACCAGGAGGACGGAGGCCAGGACGAAGCCCAGGGGCCTGAGCGCCGCGGCATAGACCCCGACGGCGATGGCGGTGACCACCACGCGGGTCCAGGGGCGGTACCAGAAGGGGGATCTGGGCTCGTCGGCCGCTGCCGGGGCACTCTCCATCGCCGCCTCGTCGATGGCTTCGCGGACGAAGAAGAGGAGGACGGCGAGGCCGAGCATCAAGAAGCCCAGCACCTTGGGGAAGAGGTCGCTGTCGATCGGCCGCGGCAGCGGGAAGACGCGGATCTGGAAGGCCTCGTAGAGGTACCAGACGGCGAAGACCCCGAGCACGACGGCGATGACGCGGTTCGCGGTGACTTTCGCGTTCGAGCTCTGGGCCATGGGCAATCGCCGCTCGGAAGGTCGGGCGCGCCGGCCCTGCCCTCATCGGGCAAGGCCGGCGATGGCTCGGTCTACATCAGCCCGAGATCGGTGAGGATCGTGCTGAACTGCTCTTTTTGGCCGTCGAGGAAGTCGCCGAACTCGTCCGGACCCTGGAAGGCGTCGAGCCAGCCGAGCTGCTCGCGGGCATCCTTCCAGGCGGCCGTCTCGACCATGCTCTCGTACATGTCGGCATAGTAGGCCACGGCCTCCTCGGGCATGTCGGGCGGGCCCATGATCCCGCGCCAGATGTCGAAGGTGAAGTCGATGCCGCTCTCGACGAAGGTCGGCACGTCCGGCATGGCGTCGAGCCGCTCGGGCGAGGAGACGGCGAGTGCCCGAATGCCACCGCCGGCGAGCTGTGCCGTGGCCTCGCCGGCACCGGTGGCGACGGCCGCCACGTGGCCGCCGAGCAATGCCGTCATCGCCTCGCCGCCGCCGGAGAACGGGATGTAGTTGACGGTGCGGGCGTCGATCCCGGCGGCCGAGGCCGCACCGGCACTGGCGATGTGGTCCATCGAGCCCGGGGCCGAGCCGCCGCCGACGGCCAAGGCCGGGTTCTCCTCGATCGCCGCCATCAGGTCGTTGATGGTCTGGTGCGGGCTGTCGGCCGGGACCAGGATGATCGAGTAGTCGGTGATCAGCCGGGCGACCGGGGTGAAGTCGGTGTGGTCGTAGGCCGACTGGCCGGCCAAGGGCACCAGGATGATCGGCGGGCTCACGGCGAAGAGCTTGTGCGGGTTGCCGGAATCGGCCGCGATCTGCGCCCAGGCGACCGACCCGCCACCGCCCGGGATGTTGATCGGGGCGAAGTTGACCTCGGCCAGGCCCTCTTCCTGCAGCACCCGGGCCGTCGTGCGGACCAGCGTATCCCAGCCGCCGCCGGGATTGGCCGGGGCGATGTATTCGACCGGCTGCGACGGCTGCCAGTCGGCCAGCGCCGGCAGGCTGGTTCCGAGCAGCAACGCCGCCGGGGCGAGCAGAAGGGCGGCACGGCGCCCGAGGCTCGAGACGTTCGGCATGATCGAGGCTCCCTGTGGTGGTGTTTTCTCAGTGGTCGTCGTTATGAAACCGAGCTTACGCCAAGAAACGCCGCCGCAACAGCCCCGGATCGCACCCCCGAACCGGCAAAGCCGAGATCGGCGATGCACTCGTCCCACCACAATCTAGGAATAATAACCAAAACAGCGCGCGCCGTCAAGCCGCCATCGGGATCGATCGGCAAAACGACCCTAGCCCAAAACCCGAGCTTGGGCCCAGGTACGACCACTCTCCGAACTGAAAAAATCAAACTATTGTTTCGATTGGCTATTGTTCAGTCCCCTGCGACAATCCGTACGCTCGGGTTCGCTCGTCGAAAGTCGGGTTCGTTCGCCTGAGAGTTGGGTTCGTTCGTCGTTTTGGTGGGTTCGTTCGTCGATTCCGTGGGTTCGTTTGCGGCCAAGTCGGGCGAATTGTGCCGTTTCATGCGCCATCACGAACGCTTATGGCGCACGAAACGACGTAGATTATGACAAATGAGTCGATATACGACACATCGCTCGGGTTCATGGCGCATATATCGATTCATTTCTCGGGTTATGACGCATTAGACGACACGCGATTCCGGAGTTCGTGTGTGGGCTTATGATTTTGTATAAGCGTTTATTATAGCCTTCAAAGCTGCAGGCAGCGAATTAATCGCCGATCTTTCATCATTCCGGCGAATTACCCGCCGAAAATACCCGGGATTTTTTCACACCCGCGCTTTTCGACACCGATGCGGCCGGTGACGGTGCCGGTTCAGCCGGAGCGCAGGCTCGGCGCGGCTGGAGCGGAAGAAAAGAAAAGAAAGAAAGAGAAAGAATCAAGGGGATGATGATCATCCCCTTGGACCCCTCCGGATTTTTTGCGGTGGTGGCGGCGGGGGCGTTGGTGGGTTCCTGTGGGATTTCAGCGGGTTGGTGGGCTGCTGGCGATGGGGACTGGAAAATTGTCCGTTAAATTCGTGGCTCGGGTTGAAAATAGCAAACAATTCCTTTATCTCGCGATCGGTCAGCGGAAATTCGGAGGATAGCGATCATGGATGTTTCGTAACCGGCCGCTGAAGGCCGCCTTCTGCGCGGCTGCCTGATCTGCGAAGTTGCGTCCTTGAGGACGTCCTTATGGACGTCGCTTGTGGGGCTGGCGGATGCGGGCGGAGATACTGGTCGGGCAGGAGCGGCGGCGGCGCTGGTCGGCGGACGACAAGCTGCAGATCGTGCGCGAGGCGTTTGCGCCGGGGGCGCGGGTTGCGCTGGTGGCGCGGCGGCGGGATGTGTCGCGCAGTCAGATCTATCAGTGGCGGGCGGCGCTGCGCGAGGGCCGGCTGAGCGAATTGGGCAGTGGCGTTGTCGGGTTCGTGCCGGTGGAGATGCCGATGGCACGGAATGACGACGTGCCCGGGACGGACAACTTCGCCGTCTCGACGATATCGAGATCGGCCTGCCGGGTGGGCGCAGCCTGAAGGTGCCGGCATCGTTGCCGAGTACCGAGCTGCGGCGGCTGATCCGCGCGGTGGAGGGGGCATGATCGGGCCGCGCGCCGGTGTTCGGGTCTACCTCGCCTGCGGGGTCACGGACATGAGAAAAGGGATTTCGGGTTTGGCCGCTTTGGCGCAGCAGGTGCTGCAGCAGAACCCGGCCTCGGGTGCGGTCTTCGCCTTTCGTGGGCGCCGCGGCGACAGAATCAAACTGCTGACGTGGGACGGCCAGGGCTTTTGTCTCTACTACAAAGTGCTGGAGCGTGGTCATTTCCCCCTCCGCGGCCTGCTGGCCGCGTCCATTTCATGGATCGGATCGAAGGCCTCCTGGCCTTCGATGGCCGTCCCCTGCCGACGGGGTTGCACGGCTGACCGCGGCACAGCTGGCGATGCTCTGGGAGGGGATCGACTGGCGCCGTCCGGCGTGGACGGCACCGCCGTCGCGCGTGGCCTGAATATCTCCCCGAATCAGCAAGATAGTCCTGGTACGAGGTGGCTCTGGCGGGTAAATTCTCGGCATGGAGATCAGCCTCGATGCCTTGCCTGAAGACCCCGCTGCCCTGCAGGCGATCATCCTCGCGCAGCACCAAAAGATCGTCGGCATGGCGGCATCGAGCCGGGCCTGCGAGGCGCTGATCCAGGCGCTCGAGATCACCATCGCCCGGCTGAAGCGGCAGAAGTACGGAGCGAGCTCGGAGAAGATCGAGCGCGAGATCGCGCAGCTGGAACTCGCCCTCGAGGGCCTCGAGATGGCCGGTGCGGCCTCGGACCCGAGATCGTGTCCCACGGCGTGGTGTAACTGAGCTGTGCCCAGCTCGTTCTCCGGCTTCGGCCGGTTTTTGGTCAGCCGGTCATGTCGGTGAGGCTGGCGGTGGGATCATCGTCGGTCTGGCTCGCCGCCTCGGCGTCGTTCTGCGCGAAGGCGGTGGCGATGAAGGCGGCGACCACCCGGCGGCCGCTCTTGCCGGCGTGTGCCAGGGCGTTGCGCATGAAGTGCACGCGACAGCGC
>SLRI01000472.1 GCA_007131045.1 Rhodospirillales bacterium | reverse complement strand
CAGATGCGCTGCCAGAGCGCCTGCTGGGCCGCCTGCTCCGCTGCCGCGTCCTGCGCTTCCACCGCTGCGGCAGCGGGGGTGACCAGCTGGCGCAGGTACTGCTCCGGTGTGTGGTAGGCGAGATCGAAGGTGGTGAAGACCCGCTCGATGGCGCCGACGTCGCGTTGGACCAGCAGCTGCAGGCGCCAGGGCTCGGTCGGATCGAAACCGGCATCGGCCGGGATCTTGAAGAGGTCCAGCTCGCGGAAGCTCGGCGCCCCGTCGGCGGCGATGGCGCCGACCCGGCGGTGGCCGCGGTCGCGAAAGCGCACCGAATCGTCGCCCTGGATCAGGATGATCCGGTCGAACACGCCGCCCCGGACATAGCCCGAGCCCTTGAACGAGTAGTCGCCGCGGCCGGCGACCAGGATGGCGTGCTCGCCTTCGTCCAGCCAGCTCTCGAGGTTGGCGAATTCGGCCGAGCCCAAAAGCGCCTCGCCGATCGCCGGGACGGAGACCAGGGCCGTGTACATGTCGATGAAGGTGTCGTCGGGCTCGCCGCGGTGCGGCCGGGCGGCGGCGCGCGGGTCGTCCATGGCGGCGAAGGCCGCGTTGACCTGCCCGACATCGAGCGACATCCGCCGGACGGTGCCGTCGCCGACCAGGGTGAACCAGTCGTCCGCCGCTTCGGCCGCGGGATCGATCGCGAAGCGGGGGCCGGTGGGCGGGGCCAAGGGGGCGAGGCCGCCGAGTCCGAGGGCCCTGGCGACGCGGATGCCCGAGCGGACGATGCTGTCGTCGATCACCATGATGGTGACCGTCGCGCCCGAGATGATGTGCAGGTCGTGGGCCATGCCGCCGGCCTCGGCCTCGGCGACCAGATCGAGCCCGGCATAGTCGGCGGTCAGCGCTGCGACCCGAGCTTCGGAGATGCCGATCAGGACGATCGGCTCCCAGTGCTGGACCAGCTTCACCCCGATGACGGTGGCATCGTCATCGACCGCGACCATCACGTGGATCGGCTTGCCGGCATAGCCCGTGGTGCCGACGAAGTCGGAGGTGATGAACACCCAGCCGATCACGGCACCGTCCTGGAGCAGCGGGGCCACCGGGATGTCGTCGCGCATCGCCCCGAAGCCGTCCGCCCCATCGACCAGCGCGGCCGGGTCCACCTCGGCGAGGAAACGCGGCAGGTGCGGCGATTGGGCATACGCCAGCACCGGCAGCAGCAGCGCCAGCAGCAGCACGGGGAGGAACGGGAAATAAGGAGCGTGGTGCCCAGTCATGGCCGCACCCTGCCGCGCCCTTCCGGCCGGCTCCTTGATATGAATCAAATGGAATGTACTTTTTTCTGCGTATCACCGATCCAGGCGAGCCGATCGAGGGATCCCGATGCGCCTGACCAAATTCAGCGACTACGCGCTTCGCGTGCTGCTTTATGCGGCGAGCTGCGACGGGCGCCGGCTGGTGACGATCGAGGACACGGCGACGCTCTACGGCATCTCCCGGGCGCATCTGAAGAAGGTGGTGCGGCTGTTGATCCGCGAGGGCTACCTCGAGGGGATGCGCGGGCGGACCGGCGGCTTTCGCCTCGCCCTGCCCCCCGAGCGGATCAATATCGGGCGGGTGCTGCGGTCGACCGAGCCGGATTTCGAGATGGTCGAGTGCTTCTCGGCCGAGAACGCCTGCCGGCTCAGCCGCCCGTGTCGCCTGCCGCGGCTGATCAACGAGGGGCTGGCCGCGATGATCGCGGTCTTCGACGCTCACACGCTCGCCGACATCCTGGTCGAGCCGCGACATTTCGTGGGCGAGCCGCTGCTGCCCCTGCCGCGGCGCGGCCCCTCCCTGCCGCCGTCCGGGGGCGACGGCTAGAGCCGATCGTGCGCTCGCTGCCAGCCGTCCCGCCGCTGATTGACTCCCGCCCTTCGTCTTCCGTTGCCGTCAATCGTTAATGGCGAAAGCAAATAGTTAACGCTCGCTGGATCGGCCTTCGGCGTACAATAATAAGAAGAGTGTAAACAAGAATCGAATATTAACGAAGAAATCGCCCGACCTCTCAGGTTACATCTATTGGACCGAGGCAGCCGCCCGCCGAGCGAAGCGGGAAGCAACTCGGGAGGATGTTAACAGATCTAGCTAACGAGAGGACGCCATGGCGGAATCACCGAGCAGCAATCAGACGTTTGCCGAGGCCGGGGAAGGCGCTGTGGCCGGCCCGATCGACAGCCCGATCGCCGAGGGGGCGGTTTTTCTCGAGGTGGTGCTCACCGAGGACGGCGTGCCGGTCGTCGACCTGCGCGAGGCGGCGGGCGAGGACGGCATCCTGGTGGTGGTCGAGGGTGAGCTGATGCTGCGGCTCGCCGACGGCACCGAGTGGCCGATCGACGTCTCCGCGACCGATGGCAGCGTCGTGCTCCAGGTGGCCGATCGGGGCTTCGTCGCGGCGAGCTCGGTTCAGGCCGCTCTCGCGGCTTCCGGCATGGCGTTGCCGATCGCCAGCCTCGCCCAGGCGACGGACGAGGTGGCCGATGCGGCGGCCGACGCCGAGCCCGCGGCGGAGGCCGACGAGCCGGTCCGCGGCGGCGCACCGTTCCGCGCTTTCGAGATCCTCGACCTCGGCAATGGCCTCGATCCGCTCTTGGCGTTGGGTCCGACGAGTCTCGACCGGGCCGGCTCGATCAGCGACCTCGCGAGCCTCGGCCTCGGTCTCGACGATCTCGGTGCCAACGCCCCCGGCAACGGCTCGCGCTTCATCAACCTCGCACCGATCGCCGGTGACGACTTCGCCTCCACCAATGAGCGCCAGTCGATCGACATCGCCGTGCTGGCCAACGATCGCGACCCCAATCCGGGCGACAAGATCCGGATCGTGGGCGTGCAGGCGGAGGGCATCGCTGGTGTGGTGACCCTCAATGCCGACGGCACGATCAACTACGATCCGAACGGCCAGTTCACCCACCTCGGCGTCGGCGAGCACGCGACCGAGACGTTCCGCTACACGATCGCAGACCAGCACGGCAAGACCAACTCGGCGACGGTCACGGTCAAGATCACCGGCCTCAACGACGCGCCGGTGGCCAACGACGATTTCGCCAAGACCAGCGAGAAGCACGCGGTCAAGATCGACGTTCTCGCCAACGACTTCGATCCCGACATCAACGACGTGCTCGAGGTGGTGGGTGTCGATGCCACCGGCCTCGTCGGCAATCTTCAGTACCTGGGTAACGGAAAGTTCCTCTACGACCCGGCCGGCCGCTTCGACTTTCTCGGCAAGGGGCACACGGCGACCGAGAGCTTCCAGTATGCGATCTCGGATCCGCATGGTGCGGTCGATATCGCCACGGTCGAGATCCTGATCAAGGGTGTGAACGACGCGCCGGTCGCCAATGACGACTTCGTCGTCGTCAGCGAGAAGGGCGAGGTGCGGTTCAATGCGCTCGCCAACGATTTCGACCCCGATCTCGGCGACACCATCCGGGTGATCAATCTCTTCAGCCTCGGCAACAGCGCCGGGCAGCGCTGGATCAACCACGACGGCACGATCACCTACCGGCCCTACGGCGCCTACGACCATCTGGGCAAGGGCGAGGTGGCCTACCAGCAGTTCGGCTACACCATCGCCGACCAGCACGGGGCGACCGACACGGCCATCGTCACGGTCAAGATCATCGGCGTCAACGACGCCCCGGTGGCCAATGACGACAAGGTGCACACCGACGAGAAGTCGCTGGTGAAGATCAATGTGCTCGCCAACGACTTCGATCCCGACAAGAACGACGTGATCGGCGTGGTCGCGGTCGACGACAGCGGCCTGAAGGGCGAGTTGAGCTATCTCGGCGACGGCAAGTTCGCCTATGACCCGAATGGCCAGTTCGACCATCTGGCCAAGGGTCAGACCGCGACCGAGACCTTCCAGTACATGATCGCGGACCAGCACGGGGCGACCGACATCGCCACGGCCAAGGTGGTGATCCACGGCGTAAACGACGCGCCGGTGGCGGTCGACGACTTCTTCACCGGCTTCGCCGGGCTCGGCTTCTATGCGCCGATCGAGGCGCTGCTCGCCAACGACTACGACATCGACGACGGCGACACGATCCACTTCGCCGGGCTCGGCAACGCGGTCAACGGCCAAGTCTCCTTGACCCCGGAAGGCTACGTCGTCTTCATTCCCGATGCCGGCTTCACCGGCCAGGCGGGCTTTCAGTACGCGATCGAGGATCAGCACGGCGCCTGGGATGTCGGCAACGTCTTTCTCGACATCAAGGAGATCGAGCCGGGCGACGTCTCGTTCGAGGTCTTGAGCTGGTTTCAGGCGATCAACGACGCGGAGCTCACCGAGCACCCGGACGGCAGCTTGACCTTCGACATGCT
>SLRI01000005.1 GCA_007131045.1 Rhodospirillales bacterium | reverse complement strand
GCTCGAACACCTTTCTCTTCTGCTCGCGAATGTCATCGCTCCTGAGATACGCCCCCATGTCGAGATTCTCCTCGACCGTCAGCGACGGAAAGACGTTCTCGGTCTGCGGCACGAACGAGATTCCGGCCTTGACGATCTGATCCGGGCGCTGGCCGGTCAGGTCCCGACCGTCGAACACCACCCGGCCGCCCCGGATCTGCACCAGCCCGAAAACCGCCTTCAAGGCGGTCGACTTGCCCGCCCCGTTGGGCCCGACGATCACCACGATCTCGCCCGGCTCGACCCCGAGCGAGACGCCGTGCAGGATGTCGACCTCGCCGTAGCCGCCGCGCAGGTCGTCGAGAGCGAGCAGGCTCAAGCGGCGTCTCCCGCGACCGCCGAATGGCCGAGATAGGCCTCGAGCACCCGCTCGTCGCGCCGCACCTCGGCCATCGTGCCGATCGTCAGAACCCGCCCCTCGGCCATGCAGACCACCGGATCACAGAGCTCGGCGATGAACCCCATGTCGTGCTCGATGATGCAGAACGTATAGCCCCGCTCCTCGTTCAGGCTCCTGATCGTCCGCACGATGTCACCCAGGAGAGTCCGGTTGACCCCCGCCCCGGGCTCGTCGAGCAGGACCAGGGTCGCATCCGTCATCATCGTCCGGCCGATCTCCAAGAGCTTTTTCTGCCCGCCCGAAACCCGGCTCGCCAGCGTGTCCCTCAGATGCGACATCTGGAGAAAATCGAGCACCTCGAGCGCCCGGTCCTTGATCCGCGTCTCCTCCTCGACCACCCGCCGCCAGCCGAGCCAGCTGCCGAGCAGACCCTCGCCCCGCTGCCCCGGCGGCACCAGCATCAGGTTCTCGAGACAGGTCATCCGCCCGAACTCGTGCGGGATCTGAAAGGTCCGCACGATCCCCTTGTGAAACAAGCGATGCGCCGGCATCCCCTCGATCGCCTCGCCCTGGAACCGGATGGTCCCCGACGACGGCGCAAAAGATCCGGCGATCATGTTGAAAAGCGTGGTCTTTCCGGCCCCGTTCGGGCCGATCAGCCCGGTGATCGACCCCCGCCGCAAAGCGAAGCTGCAGCCCGACACCGCCCGCACCCCGCCGAAGGTCTTGTGAACGTCGACGATTTCCAAAAGCGTCTCGCCAGCCACGACCCGCTCGGCCATCACCACTCCCAACAGCAGCCTCCGCCGCCTCTAGCCAGGATCGCCGACCCCGACAAGCCCCGCCCGCCGTTGAACTCGAGGCCCCGATTGCGTATCTCAAAGCCGCATGTCGCTCGGGAGTCCCATGTCCGCCATTCGCCTCGGCCTCCTCGCCCTGATCCTGCTGCTGTCGCCCCAGGCCGCCAAAACCCACCCGCACGCCTGGATCGACCTCGACAGCAGGCTGATCTTCGACGACGAGGGCAGGCTCGAGGCGGTCGAGCTGCACTGGCTGTTCGACGAGTTCTATACCGCCTTCATCGCCGAGGAATTCACCACCTCCGGACTCGATCCCTCGGCCTTCCTCGAGGAGGTCGCAGCCGAGAACCTCGCCAACCTCGAGGAATACGACTACTTCACCGACCTCCGCCAGGATGGCACCAAGCTCGCGCTGGGCGAGGTCCGTCGCTTCGCCACCAGCCTCGAGGGCGAGCGCCTCTGGCTCGAATTCGAGGTCACCCTGGCCGAACCCGCCGACCCCGAGGCCGGCCGCATCGACTTCGCCGTCTACGATCCCACCTACTGGATCGAGGTCCTCTACCACCCGGGCCATTCCCCCACCCTCGACGGCATCGACGCCGACGACTGCACCATCTTCGTCATGCCGCCCACGCCCACGCCCGAGCAGATCGCCCAGGCCTTCGCCCTCGACTTCAACCAGACGGGCGACACCGGCCTCGGCCGCCACTTCGCCGAAGTCGCGCAAATCGACTGCCGCGGATGAGCCCCTCGACATGACCACCTGGCGCCTGCCCCTCGGCATCCTCGCAGCAAGCCTCCTCGCCGCCAGCTTCTGGGCGCTCGCCACCACCGCCCTCGACCCCGGCGCCCTCGACCCCGGCCAAGCCTGGGCCCAGGCCATCGCCTGGATCATCACCACCCAACGCGAGCTCCACCAGGGCCTCGCCACCGCCCTCCGCGCCGTCCAGGCCGAAGGCAGCATCGCCGCACCCGCCCTCGTCTGGCTCGGTTTCCTCTACGGCGTCTTCCACGCCGCAGGCCCCGGCCACGGCAAAATCGTCATCACGACCTACCTGGCCACGCAAAAAGAATCCCTCGGCCGCGGCATCGCACTCGCCGCCACATCCTCCCTGCTGCAGGGCCTGACTGCCATCACCGTCGTCTTCACCACCGTCCTGATCCTCGAGCAAACCACCCGCCAGAGCCAACGCTTGGCCGGCAATATCGAGCTCGTCAGCTTCGCCCTCGTGGCCGCCCTCGGCGCCTTCCTCGTCCTCCGCCACACCCGCCGCCTCTACCAATCGAAAACCACCACCCCCTGCAGCAGCTGCGGCCACCACCACGCCCCACCCCCGGACAAAACCGGCTTCCTCGCCGCAATCCTCTCCATCGGCCTGCGCCCCTGCACCGGCGCCATCCTGGTCCTGGTGCTCGCCATCGCCCTCGACCTCCGAACCGCCGGCATCGCCGCCGTCATCGCCATGTCGGCCGGCACAGCCCTGACAACCTCGGCCCTCGCCACCCTCGCCACCCTCGCCCGCGACCAGGCCACCCGCCTCGCATCCCACCTCGACACCGACCAAACCCGCCTCGCCCGCATCGCCGACACCATCGCCCTCATCGGCGGCCTGGCGCTGCTCGCCATGGGCGCAGCCCTCCTCCACACCACCCTCACCATGCCAACCCACCCCCTGATGCGCGGCTGAGTAGGGGCGGTCGGAGAAGAAGAAAGGATGTGGGGAGGATGATCCTCCCCACGCCCCACCATTACTTTGGGGTGGGGGAGGCGGGGAGGGGGGAGGCTACCCTCAGGCGGGTGTGTGTGATAGAAAACGGGCATGAAGCAGGAACCCGTCGATCCCACCGTCAGCGCCGCCATCGAGGCAGCCATCCGAGAGGCCATGACGCCCTTCGGCTACCGCTCGACCGACGTCCGGCCCGGCCTCGACCACGACGACGACCCGGTGCTCTTCGTCCACGTCGCCTACGACGACTCGCAGGTCCCCCTCGACCCCAAGGTCCTGTCCGAACTCTCGCACGAAGTCATCCGCGTAACCCGGCAGCACGGCGAAGAACGCTTCCCCCACATCCGCCACCACTTCGACCCGCACCGCGCGGTCGTGAGCGTCGCTTGAGCGCAGACCTACTCGCCGTCGCCCGGAGCCTTACGGCACCGAGCCACCCAGAGACCGATCAGGCGGCCTTCGCCCGGGCCGTCAGCACAGCCTACTACGCCCTCTTCCACGCCCTCGCCCGAGCTGCCGCCGACAACCTCGTCGGCCCGGCCGGAACCGAGCGCTCGTCCCCCGCCTGGCGCCAGACCTACCGCGCCCTCGACCATGGCGCCGCCAAGACGGCGTGCATCCAGGCGGACAAGCTCGGTTTCCCCCGGGAAATCGTCGCCTGCGCGGACACCTTCGTCTTGCTGCAACAACGCCGCCACGACGCCGACTACGATCCCACCTTCACCACCACCCGAGCCGATGCCATCGCCATCATCGCCGACGCCGAAACCGCCATCGACAAGCTCACCCGAGCCACACAAAAAGACCGAACCGCCTTCGCCATCCTCCTCCTGCTCCGCCGCCGCAGCTGACTCTCGAGGAGAAAACGACTCCAGGTGTCATGAACGCTGAGCTACGAGCAAATGCGCGGCAAGACAAAGCCCTCTCGAGCCAGCCAACTGGTGCAACTCGTGGAAGCGGCAGGATTGACCCTCGATGACTGAAGCGACAGCCCGACACCACATCAATTTCTTCTGGTCCGCCGAGGACGCCTGCTGGGTCGCCGACGTCCCTGACCTCCGTTTCTGCGCAGCTTTCGGCGAAACCCCCGAAGCAGCCGCACCCGAGGCCCAGGTGGCTTTCCAAGCTTGGCTCGTGAGCGCGGCGGCCCGATCCCATAACCCTGAACCGCCCGGCCATTTACGCAGCGCGAGCGGTGGCGTAGGACAATGGTTGAAGGGGAGGTGTCCCCGGAAGCCACCGGCAATCTGTAGCAGATCGATTGCCGCCAACGACGCAAATCAACCAGCCGAGGAGGAAACAAGATCATGGTTGAGAAACAACCCAAGATACCAGCCGAGAAGAATAGCCCCAAAAGTAAGCAGGATGAGGGCAAGCCCGAAGACAAAGCCGCAGACAGTTCACCCGAACGCGAGGCCGTTGATCGACCTGGCTTCGATCTGGGCGGTTCAACTGGCAAGACGAGT
>SLRI01000505.1 GCA_007131045.1 Rhodospirillales bacterium | reverse complement strand
GTGATCATCGGCGGCCTGGGCCTGGCCTCGATCTTGACGCTGTTCCTGACGCCGGTGCTCTACGACCTACTCGCCCGCTTCGCCCGGCCGGCAGGTGCCGTGGGCCGCCAGCTCGAGCGGGAACTGGAGGAAGTGGCGGCCCGCCAGCGCGCCGACCGGGTGCAGCCGGCGGAGTAGGTAGGAGCGGGGAGGATGATCCTCCCCGCGCCCCTCCGGAACTTTGTCGATGGTGAACGGGACGGGGGAGGGCGCTAGGCTCCCGCGGGCCGGCCTACCCGGCAGCCGCTGCCCATGGTACAATCAGGACGGACCAAACCGCTCCGAGAGGCACGCCATGAGCAACCCCCACACCCCGAACATGCGGGCGCACGAAGAGCTCTCGCCGCTCGCCTCGCGCAAGGTCGACCCCGAAACGCTCGACTGGCAACCCACGAGCTTTGCCGGCTGCTACACCAAGACGCTGCTGACCGACCCCGCGACCGGCCTGCTCACGGCACTGATGAAAATGGAGCCCGGCGCCGTCCTCCCCGACCACGAGCACACCGGCATCGAGCAGACTTTCGTCCTCGACGGCCACCTCGTCGACAAGGAAGGCCCCGACAAAAACCTCGAGATCGGCCCCGGCCAATACGTCTGGCGCCCCGCCGGCAGCCGCCACACCGCCTGGAGCCCCAACGGCTGCACCATCCTCGCCATCTTCCAAATCCCCAACAAATTCTTCCACCAAAACGGCCAGATAACCGACGCCGCCGGCCATGATTGGCATGAAAAATGGGGCAAGGGAAAAGCATAAGGAAGTAAAGTGGGGAGGCGGCGCCTCCCCACGCCCCACCGTTACTTCGAGTCGGTGGGAGGCTCGAACGCCAGCACCTAGGCGGCCGACCGCTGGCGGCAGTAGCAGGAAGCGCGGATCGGCACTTCCGCGCGAGCCAGGGCGCGCTCGAGCTGCAGCCTGATGTGCGGCGCCTCGACCCGCTCGCCCCGCCTTGTCAGGCACTCGTGCAGCCCGTGCAGGCTCCACACGTTCTGCGGGTGCTGGCAGGCGCGGGCGAGCGTCGGGTCGAGCCCGAGATCGGCGCGGTAGGCCGCCTCGGCCTCGGCCAGGCGATCTTGCTCCAGAAGCAGGGCACCCAGGGCGTGCCGCGCCGGCTGCATCCAGCCCCACGGCTCGTCGTACGGCAGATTGTCGTCGAGATGCACGGCGCGATGCAGATGCTCGAAGGCCGCATCGTGGCGGCCCTGGTGATACGCCAGCTCACCCAGCATCATCTGCTCGGCGATCTTCAGGATATCCCGGCAGGTATTGTTGAACAGCATCCGGCTTTCCGGCACGGCGGCCTGCGCCGCGAGAAAAGCATCGCGCTCGGCCTCGGCCGCCCCGATCTCGTCGAGATTGGCCTGCGCAACGGTCCGGGCATAGTGCATCAGTGCCGTCGTCATCGCGTAGAGCTCAGGGTCCTCCGGCAGCGCCTGCGCCAAGACCTCCCGCCACATGCCGAACCGGATCAGCACATGCTGCTTCATCGGCACGAAGGCCTCGAACCAGTCCGCCATCGGCCGCAGTACGTTCTCCGGCAGGCTGGCCGCGAGCTCGTCCGCCGTTGCCAGTGCCGGGCCCGGCTGGCCGAGGAACATCGCACCGTAAATCTTGAAGTGATAGTTGTGGCAGCGATAGACGGTGTAGAAATCGCCCGGTCCTGCCCGCTCGAGCCACCGCCGGTCGGCCTCGATCGCCCGCGTGTTGCGCTCCACGACGCTGTGGTAGTCGCCGCAGAGGACGTCGATATGGGTGCCCATGTGGATCAGATGACCGGCATCGGGAACCAGCGTTGCCAACCGATCGCCGTGACGCAGCGCCCGCTCGGGATGCGGCGACATCTCCATCAGATGGATGTACATGTGCAGCAGTCCGGGATGCTGCCAGGCGTCGTCCCGCTTCAGCGCCCGCTCCAGCACCGCCATCGCCTCGGCGGTGTCGGCGCCTTCGGCCGGCTGCCCGCTCGGCAGGTCCCAGAGCTGCCAAGGCGTCCGGTTCATCAGCGCTTCGGCGAACAGTGCCGCGATATCGTGGTCGTCGGGGTAGGCCTCGTAGACGCCGCGCATCGCATCGGCAAACGCATCGTTCCAGGGGCCGAACGCCTCGACCGCCTCTCTCGGGTAGCGCCGACCGACCGCCTCGATCAGCGTCCGCTCGACCGGCGTCGAGCCTTCTCCGCAAGCAGACGCCGCCGCGATCGCCGCATGGGCCTTCTCGATCGCCGCCGCCTTCTCCTCGGGCTCGAAGGTCTCCCAAGGCTTGTTGTAGTTCGGGCCGACGGCGTGCGCGATGCCCCAATGAGCCATGGCACAGGCGGGATCGCTGACCAGCGCCCGCTCGAAGCAGGCGACCGCCTCCTCGTGGTGGTAGGCGTAGAGCCACACCAGGCCACGGTCGAACCATGCCTGCGCCTCGGCGGAGGAGGTCGAGACCCGGCGGCTGTGAGATCCCAGATCGAAGTAGTCCATGCGACGTCTCCTCGGCCGGCACAGCGGCAAGCGCTACCTGCAATGAACATCCGACGATCCACCAGCCGAAAGTGCCGGTGGGGCCGGCGGGGAGGCGCTGCCTCCCCGCCCTTCTTTCCTCAGCTGCGCGGTCTTTCCTCAGCTGCGCGGGTCGTCGTCCGGGTCGATGTAGTGGATCTCGTAGGGGCCCTCGGCATGGAGCTGGAAGACGGCGGGTTCGTCCTCGGTCCAGGCGGCATGCGCGTGATCCGGGGCGATCGAGAGGAAGGCACCCGGGCCCATGGCCTCGCCCTTCTCTCGGTCGAACGTCTCGCCCATGCCGAGATAGAGGGTGCCCTCGAGCACCGTGACGTTCTCGGTGAGCGGGTGGGTGTGCGGCGGCACCACGTAGTCCGGCGGCAGCGTCACCCGGACCGAATAGACCCCCTCGCTGTACGGGTCGCCGTGCAGCAGCGCGACCTCGGCTCCAGGCGGCAGGGTATCGGGCCCCTCCTGCCACTCGATGGCGTCGGGATGCACGACTTCGTGGCCCTCTTCGGCCCGGACGTCAGCGCCTGTGGTCGTGGCGCCGACCAGGACGGCGCCGGCCAGGAAGGCGCTCGTCGCGATGGTTCGATTCCAGCGTGGCGTCATCGTCTTCCTCCCAAGGATGAAGCGCTGCCGCTTTACCCGTCCTGCGTCGAGCCAGTCCTGCGTCGAGTGGGCGATCGCGGCGAGCGCAAGTGCGGGCATGCTCTCATGAGGTCTCCCACCCTGTCAAATCGACCGATCTCGAACAGGCGGTCGCTCAACCAGAGCTTTCTCGGCTTTATCCGCGGCCCGATCGGTGCATGTTGATCGTCTGAAGCCGCAACAACGAGGTTCTTGCCGATGCCCGGACTGCCCCGCTCCCTCGTCGCCCTTCTTCTCCTCTTGGCCCTCGCCGCGCCCCTGACGGCAGCGGAGCACGTCGAGGCGCCCGCTCCGGAGGAGGAGCTCGAGGAAGCGGCGGAGGCAGCGGCGCCGGGCACGGTTGCGGACGGCCGGCTGCCCGAGCCGAGCGCCACCCGCCACGAACTCCGCCTTCCCGATCGCGACCTCGCCTTCACCGCGATCGCGGGTGCGCTGGCGCTGACCAATGCCGCGGGCGAGCCCGAGGCGGATATCGGCTATGTCGCCTATGTGCTGGACGCCGATCGGCCGGCCGAGCGGCCGGTGACCTTCGCGGTCAACGGCGGCCCGGGTGCCGCCTCGGCCTATCTGCATCTGGGCGTGCTCGGTCCCTGGCGGCTGGAGATGGGCGAGGATGCCATCTCGCCCTCGCAGCCGGTCGACCTCGTGGCCAATGCAGAGACCTGGCTCGATTTCACCGACCTGGTCTTCGTCGACCCGGTCGGCACCGGCTTCAGCCGGCTGGTCGAGCCCACCGACCAGTTGCGCGAGCGCTACCTCTCGGTGGACGGCGACATCGAGGCCTTGGCCGCCTTCATCGCCCGGTGGAGCCTGGAAAACGACCGGCTGCGTTCGCCCAAGCATTTCATCGGCGAGAGCTATGGCGGCTTTCGCGGCCCGCGTGTCGCCGAGGCGCTGCAGCGCGAGCAGGGAATGGCCTTGGCCGGGATGACACTGCTCTCGCCGGTCCTCGACTTCGGCTGGCGAGCACCGGGCGGTGCCTCGCCGCTGCCGGTCGTCTCCCTTCTCCCCTCGCTGGCGGCAGCCGCTATGGAGTCCGGGGGGGAGATCGACGAGGCGGGCCTGGCCGAGGTCGAGGCCTATGCCGCGGGTGAGTTCGTGGCCGATCTCTTGGCCGGGCTCGATGACGAGGCGGCCCGCGCGCGGCTGGTCGAGCGGGTCACCGAGATCACCGGGCTCGAGCGCAGGCTGGTCGAGCGCCACG
>SLRI01000650.1 GCA_007131045.1 Rhodospirillales bacterium | reverse complement strand
CCTCGTGCTGGAGGAGGACGAGGGGCCGAGGGACAGCCTGCCGCGCTTCGTGGGTGTGCAGCAGATCGAGGTGGCGTGAGGTGCTAAGCCTGCCGGTTTCGAGCTTTCAAGGAGGGAGGTGTCCCCTCTGCCACCGGGCTAGTTTACTGGCACCATTCGCGTGCAGCACCCTGGAGGGCGAGGAGCCCGCGCGGCTGCTGCCTTGGGTCTGGAAAGTCGAGCAGCTCGCAGCTATATCCGACATAACTTAAAACTATAACGATCGCACGTAAGGCCCGGTTACGTTTCTCGATTGAAGGGGCAACAAGGATGCAACTGAGAAAGCTCGCCTATTACAAGGGGCAGCAACTAGTGCTGCGCGGGCTCTTACGCTGCATCGGGCCATGGCAGTGGCTTCGCCTGATGCTCGCCTTCCGGCCGGTCTGTTTGCGGATGCGAGGTTTCCGCAGCGGGGTATTGGTGAGACCCGGCACGAGCGACGTGCTGGCCTTCCACGAGATCTTCGTGCGCGGCACGTATGGATGGCTCCAGCCTGAGACCGATCCGCGCCTGATCGTCGATGTCGGCGCCAACGCAGGCTATGCGAGCGTCGCTTTCGCCAATCGGTGGCCGGAAGCCGATATCATTGCCGTCGAGCCGGAGGCGTCGAATGTCGCGCTCTGCCGTCGGAACTTAGAGCTGTATCCACGTGCCTCGGTTGTCCAGGCAGCGTTGTGGTCCAGGCCGGGGCGCCTGCGGATCGCCAATCCTCATGCCGGCAAATGGGCGTTCCAGGTACGACCAGACGAGAGCGGCGAGATCGTCGCCATGACCATCGACCAGCTGGCGGCGGGCCGACGGATCGACGTCCTCAAGATCGACGTAGAGGGCGCGGAACGGGAGGTCTTCGCCAACGCGCCGGCCTGGATCGCCGACGTTGGCGCAATCGCGGTCGAAACCGAAACCCACGAGCCACCGACGAGGACCGTTGTGGCGGAAGCGCTAGAGCAGTACGGCCGCAGCTGGTCTTTCCGCGATTCGTGCATGGTATCGCAGGACCTGGTCGCAGAGGGCAGCAGCGCCCGCTGAACGGAAAAAGGGCAGCAAGTGGAGGATGATCCTCCACTTAGGCTTTGGGGGGCACGTCCCTTCTTAATCGCTTTCACATGCGCTGGACCGGGCGCTGATCGCTTCTGCGGGCGTCACGCCGCTTTCGTCACAGGATGCACATCGCGCGTGATCTCGGGCTCGCGTTTCAGGGCTTGGGCTAGATCGTAGGCCATTTGCAGGTGTAGCCACATGTCGGGGGTGCTGCCGAAGGCTTTGCCGAGGCGCAGCGCCATTTCGGGGGAGATGCCGGCGGTGCTGATCGACGGGTCGGGGTGGCTGTTCTATAAGGGCGGTCGGTTGTCTAGAAAGGGTAGCCCATGGCGCTCAGTGTGAAGGATGCGGAGACCGATCGGTTGGCGCGGGAGGTGGCGCGGCTTACGGGGGAGAGCTTGACCGAGGCGGTGCGGCGGGCGTTGGCGGAGCGGTTGGTGCGGGAGCGGCGCAAGCGGGGCGAGGCTGCTGGGTTGGCTGGGCGGCTGGATGCGCTGGCGCGGGAAGGGGCGGCCTTGCCTGATCTTGACAGTCGCAGTGCGGAGGAGATCATCGGCTACGATGCGCACGGCTTGCCGCGCTGATGGTGCTCGACAGCTCGGCCATTCTGGCCATTTTGCTCGACGAGCCGGAGCGGCCGAGCTTCGCGCAGCTGATCGAGCAGGATGCGACGCGGCTGGTCTCTGCTGCCACGTTGGTCGAGGTTTCGATCGTGATCGAGAGCCGCAAGGGCGAGCCCGGCCGCCGGCTGCTCGAGCGCTTCCTGGAACTGACCGCTGCGGAGATCGTGCCTGTTACGGCCGCTCAGGCCGGGCGGGCCTGCGACGCATTCCGGCGCTGGGGCAAGGGGCGCCACCCGGCCGGCCTCAACTTCGGCGATGTCTTCGCCTACGCTCTCGCCGAGGTCGCGGGCGAGCCGCTGCTGTTCAAGGGCAACGACTTCGCGCGCACCGACATCACGAGCGCCGCCTGATATTGCCCCGATGCTCCGCCGTCGCCCCATCCACCACCCCAAAGTAACGGAGGGGCTCGGGGAGGCGCTGCCTTCCCGTCTCTTCAGCTTATCTGCGGGATGGCGAGGCGTTCGACGATGATTTCGGGGTCGTTGGGGCGGGGGGCGTTCTTTACCAGTTCGCGGTAGACGGCGACGGTGCGGCGGGCGCTCTGGTCGATGCTGAATTCGCGCATGACGAAGTCGCGGGCGCGCTCGGCGAGGCGTTCCTTGGTTTCGCGGGTCAGTGACAGGCCGAGGTCGAGGGCCCAGGCGAGCTCGTCGGGGTTCTCGGGTGGGATCAGCCAGCCGGTGGAGGCGACCAGGACGGCTTCGCCGAGCGCGCCGACGTTGCTGACGATGACGGGCTTGCCCATGGCCTGGGCTTCGATCAGCGGGGCTGCATCGAGGTCGGTGGCGTCGGCTGTTGCGGGGAGGACGACGAGGTCGGCGAGGGCCTGGGCTGCGGGCCAGTCGTCGCAGCCGCCGGCGAAGTGGACGCGGTCCACGAGGCCCATGCTTTCGATCCTGGTCTCGAGCTCGCGGATGTAGGGGTCCTTGGCCTCGTGGTCGCCGCAGATCAGGGCGATGAAGTCCTGGCGCTGGAGCTTCTGCATGGCTTCGAGGAGGACCAGGTGGCCGCGGCCGCGGCTGATGCGGCCGGGCAGCATGACCACCTTGCGGTCGACGCCCAGGTGCCAGCGCTCGGCCAGCCGGGTCATCCGGTGGCCGCGCATCCGCTCGGGATCGAAGGCCTCGAGGTCGACGCCCTGGCGGACGATGCGCAATCTCGGTCCCTCGACGCCGTAGCTCTGGGCGATGTGGTCGGCGAGGTATTCCGAGCTCGCGATGACCCGCTCGCCTTCGGCCATGACCGCGTTCCAGCGCCGGCTGAGGCCGCCGTCGGATCCCTGGTAGGCGGTCTCGAACCGGGTGACGAAGGCGCAGCCGGCGCGTTTGGCGGCGTAGCTGCCGCTCCAGGCCGCACCCCGGCTGTAGGCGTGGACCAGGGCCACCTTGTGCTCGCGGATCGCCTTGCCGAGCTTGCCGATATTGGCCGAGAGGGTGAGCGGGTTGGTGGTCTCGACGGTCAGGCGGAGGTGGGCGCTGCCTTGCGAGGCGAGCTCACGCTCGAGCTCGCCGCCGGCCGAGGCGACGCAGGACCGCCAGCCGTCGGCGACCAGGCGCCGGGCCGTGGCCAGGGCTGCGAGGCCGGCGCCGTCCCGCGCCAGGTTCGGCACCACCTGGAGGACGCCGGGCCGCATGGCGTTCGTGCTCACGCTCACAATCTCATCGACCGCCTGTCGTCGTGCCGGCCACCTTCAGCCGAACCTCATCCTCTGCTACCAGAAGCCTTCGGTTGGTACACCTTCGGAGTGAGGAATGGAACGGCTGGAGCGCGGCCCCTGCGAATGGGTGGCCTATGAGCGACACCCCGGGAGCAGCCCCGAGGTGCTGTTCCTGGGTGGCTTCGCTTCCGACATGACCGGCACCAAGGCGCTCTACCTCGACGCCCACTGCCGGGCGCGCGGCCGGGCCTTCACCCGGTTCGACTACCAGGGCCACGGCGCTTCGTCCGGGCGTTTCGAGGACGGCACGATCGGCCGCTGGGTGGCGGATGCGCTGGCCGTGCTCGATCGGGTCGTCCAGGGCCCGGCCGTGCTGGTGGGCTCGAGCATGGGCGGCTGGATCATGCTGCTCCTGGCGCTTGCCCGGCCGGAGCGGGTCAAGGGGTTGATCGGGATCGCCGCTGCACCGGATTTCACCGAGCGGCTGATGCGCGAGACGATGACGCCCGAGGAGCGGCAGACGCTGGCGCGGGACGGCGTGCTGCTGCAGCCCTCGGACTACGGCGAGCCCTTGCGCATCACCCGAGAACTGCTCGACGAGGGGCGGGATCACCTGCTGCTCGACCAGGCCATTGCGATCGGCTGCCCGGTCCATTTGCTGCACGGCCAGGCCGATCCGGATGTGCCGTTCGAGCTCTCGCTCGAGCTGGCCGATCGGCTGGAGAGCCGTGCCGTCACCCTCGAGCTGGTCAAGGACGGCGATCATCGCCTCTCGCGCGAGGCCGATCTGCGGCGGCTGGCGGCGGCCCTCGATCGGCTGCTGGAGGCGGTGGGGTAGGGGTGTTCAGCCGGCCGTTTTCGCCGCCTACGCCGCCACGGCCGTATCGGCGTAGATTTCGGCCATCGGCAGGGTGAGGTCGAGGCAGGCGAGTTCGAGGTCGGCATCGAGGCCGGTGACGAAGACGCTGCGCCAGCTGCCGTCGGGCTCGCGGCTGACGCGCTCGAGCTTGGCTGTGTCGGGGGAGACGTAGACGAGTTG
>SLRI01000633.1 GCA_007131045.1 Rhodospirillales bacterium | reverse complement strand
GTGGTCTGGCCCTGCGTCTGGCCCGGCTGCTGCGCCTGGCCCGTGTCGGTCGCTTGCTGGGCTGTGGCGGCACCGCCGAGGCCGATCAGCATGGTGGACAGAAGTGCGATTTTGCGGGTTTGCATGGTCATTTTCCCGATTGCTGGTTGATATTGAAGATGGTGGTCCGGTGGGGTGATCTGGTGGCGGCATCGATGCTGCTCTGACACTGTCGACTTTGGCCTCGTCGCGGGCGACGCCGTAGCGCGTGTCGATCTTGTCGATCAGCTCGCCACGGCCGGCGGCGGCGACGGCGAGGTGGTCGTCTGAGCTTGCCGCATGCTGGCGGGCTCCTAGGTCATGTCTTGGCGCTCCTGAGGGAATGTCGACGCCGACCCCACTCGGCCAACTCGGTCGACGCTGCCATCAACCGAACGCCACCCCGAAGGTTCCCCCGGACGCTCCGGTGTCGCCACCGCCGGTGACGAAAAATCGACGATCGGCAGAAAATTCACCTCGACGGTTCAGTTTTGCGGAACCTCGGCGGTCGTGGTAGGTTTGAGATGCTCACGCATGGGAGGAGTTGAACGATATGGAGAGTGATGACTTGCGACAGGATCTCCCGCGCATGATCCCGCACCTGCGTGCCTTTGCACGCAGCCTGACCGGGGGAGATCGAGCCCTTGCCGACGATCTGGTGCAGGAGACCCTGGTCAAGGCGATGCAGGCCGAGGCGCAGTTCTCGCCGGGGTCCAACCTGCGCGCTTGGCTCTTCACGATCCTGCGCAACACGTTTTGCAACTATGTCGGCCGCAAGCGGCACAAGGTCGAATGCAAGAGCGACGACCTCGAGCGGCTCGCCTGGATCAGCGCGCCGCAGGAAGGCAGGCTCGAAACCATCGCCTTCCGTCGCGCCTTTCGTCAATTGAGCCCGTCGCATCGCGAGGTGCTCGTCCTCTCTATCATCCACGGGCAGTCTTACGAGGCCATCGCCGCAATCTGTGGATGCGCGGTCGGAACCATCAAGAGCCGGGTCAATCGTGCCCGCGCCCGACTCAAGGCGATGCTTCTCGATGGTGAGTTGCCGATGCAGCCGACAGCGGCGGTACCCGGCGGTCGCAAGGTCGCGCTCGATGCCGGCGCTTCGGGTTGCAGCACCATGACCGCACCTGCTATTGGTTCTGGTCAGACGGGCGAGCGATCGGCGACGAGAACCTGCACACGACGAAACTGGGCGGATGGCGAACAAGAGACCCAAAGACAGGACCATGATGCCGGACGATCCGCCCTTCGAGCAATGGGTGAGCCGTCAGCTGCAGAGGGCCTATGACGAGGTGCTCGCGGAGGACGTTCCGCCGGAGCTGCTCGAGCTGGTCGAGCGGTGGCAGTCCGACGGGTCGGTGCCCGACCCGGAGGCCCCGCCGGCGGTGAAGAAGCGCAAGGGGCAGTCCTGAGCATCGGGGCTCGGCTGGTGTATTTTTTCCCTGTCCAGTGCACGCCCCGCGATGTCGATGATCCATCAGTCCAGCCGTCGCGGGGTCGGGAAGCATGAACGACGTCATCCTGAGGCAATTGCCCTACCTTCGCCGCTTTGCCCGAGCGTTGCTCGGCCGTCAGGTGCCGGCCGACGCGCTGGTGGCCAAGGCGCTCGACGCGGCCAGGGCCGATCTGCCGGACGGTGCGGACGATCCGCGCGCCGTTCGCCGGTCGCTGCTGCGGGCGCTGGTCGATGCGCACAGCGCCGAGACCCCCCCGGTCACCGACGAGCTGACGGTGTCGGATGAAGCGATCGTCGCCTCGCGGATCCGCACCCTGCCCCGGGACCCGGGATTAGCCCTTCTGCTCGCCTCGCTCGAGGAGCTGGACGCGAGCAGCATCGGCTTCGTCATGCGATGCTCGGTGGCCCGCGCCAAGGCACTTTTGGCCGAGGCGCAGCGGATCCTCGACGAGCAGGCGGCGACCGATATCCTGGTGATCGAGGACGAGCCGGTGATCGCCATGGACATCGCCTCGATCATCCGCCAGGCGGGTCATCGTGTGGTCGGCATCGCGGCGACCCGGGAACAGGCGGTCGCCATGGCCGAGGCGCAGCCGCCGGGGCTGATCCTCGCCGACATCAAGCTCGCCGACGATAGCTCTGGCATCAAGGCGGTCGACGACATTCTGCAGCTGCTGGTCGCCGCCCGGCCGGGTGGCATGGCGATTCCGGTCGTCTTCATCACCGCTTATCCCGAGCGCCTGCTCCACGGCGAGCGGCTCGAGCCCAGCCTGTTGATCACCAAGCCGTTCGGCGAGCATCTCCTGCGGGTGGCGATCGCTCAGGCCCTGCAGATGAGCGGGCCGCCGCAGCAGACCACGGCTTGAACCGGGTGGCCGGGGAGCGGCTGTCGTGATCACCGCGGGCGAGGAGACCCGAGAGACGGTACCGGCGCGGCGGTGGCCGTCGCGGTTCAACGGGTTGCGCGGCCGGATGGCGCTCTTGCTGCTCGCGGTGCTGTTGCTGCCCACGGGGTACGCGATCTTTCATGCCATCGACCAGTATCGGCATCGAGGCGAGCTGCAGCAGCAGGAGCTCCAGCGCACCGCACGGCTGATCGCCGACCACCAGGCGACCACGCTGGGCAACCTGCAGACCTGGCTCGAGCAGCACGCGCGGGTCGAGCAGATGCCGGTGGAAGGCCCGCTCTGCAACGAGGCGCTGGCCGAGCGGGTCGATGAGAACCAGTTCGTTCGCCGGCTGTCGCTGGTCGCCCCCGGCGGCCGCGTGACGTGCAGTGTCGAGCCCGGTCGGGTCGGCACCGACGTCAGCGAGCGCTTCTGGTTCCAGCGGGCCAGTCGCGGCACGCCGTTCACCGTGAGCGAGCTGCAGAGCAGGCCGGACGGGGAGGCCACGCTGATCGTGGCGGTACCCCTCTATGTCGGCGAGACCTGGCTCACGACACCGTGGTCGCCGGCCGGCGTGCTGGCGGCGGCGCTCGATCTCGAGGCCTTCGCGGTCAGCCGCGAGACGGTGGATTTCGCCGCCGGCATCGACGTTTATCTGGTCGACCGGCTGGGCCAGCGGGTGCCGCCGCTGCCCTGGGGCGAAGACGAGCCGGACTTCGAGGCGCTGTTGACCAGCGAGCAGCGCACGGTGGAGCTCGGGCATGCCGACGAGGGGACCTCGCTGCTCGCCACTGCCGGGATCGGCTTTTCCGGCATGCAGGTGGTGGTGGCCATGCCGATCGACCCCATGGACTGGCTCCGAGCCGAGGTGCTGACACCGATCGTCCTGCCGGCATTGATGCTGATGCTCGGCGTGGTCGCGATGTTCGCCGGCACGGACGTCGTGGTGAACCGGCATGTCGAGCGTCTGGCCGAGGCGGTTCGCCGGCATCGGCCGGGCAGCCCCGGTCTCGAGCGGGCGACGCTGCATGCACCCAACGAGCTGGGCGAGCTCGGCGCCCGCTTCGCCCGGCTGGCGCAGGAACTCGAGGAGCGCGAGAGGTCGCTCGAGCGTGCGCTGGCGCAGAAGGAGCTGCTGCTCCGCGAGGTCAACCATCGGGTCAAGAACAACCTGCAGGTGGTGGCGAGCCTGCTGCGGATGCGGGCACGCAGCGAGCGGACGCCGGAATCGCGGGCGGCGATCCGCGACGCCCATGCCAGGATCGAGGCGATCGCGTTGGTCCATCGGCGGATCTACGAGGAGGGGTCGGTCGAGCAGGTCGAGCTCGGCGTCTTCATGGGCGAGCTGCTCGACCATCTGAGGAAGACCATCGGCAGCGAGTTCATCCAGATCGTCGTCACCGGCAGTGTCGGCGGCATCAGGCTCGCCACCGACCGGGCGGTCTCGCTCTCGCTCCTGGTCACCGAGCTCGTGATCAACGCGATCGAGCACGCGTTCGCCGGCCGGCCGGGCGGACGGATCACGGTGGACCTTTCGGTCGGCGACGATAATGCGGTCACCCTCGTCGTCGCCGACGACGGGATCGGCTTCGAGCCGGCGGCCGAGTACGAGGGCACCGGCATCAACCTCGCCGAGCTCCTCGCACGCCAGCTCGGCGGCGAGCTCCGCTTCGAGCCGGGCGAGCCCGGCACCCGGGCCATTATCCAACTGCCGCCGGCCGGGCGACCGGCAAGCCCGGTGCGGCCGGCGGCGCTCCCCGAGCCGGCGGCCGAGCGGCTCGCCGAGGCGACCGCTGGAGGCCGAGGCCGGTCCCGGTGACCTCGCGATGGTCTGGATGATGACGGCATGACAGCCAGCTCGGACGCCGACTACGTCATCGTCGGTTCGGGATCGGCCGGGGCTGCGCTGGCCTATCGGCTGGGCGAGGCCGGTGCCTCGGTGCTGGTTCTGGAGCATGGTGGCAGCGATGTCGGGCCCTTCATCCAGATGCCGGCCGCACTCTCCTATCCGATGAACATGGCCCGCTACGACTGGGG
>SLRI01000183.1 GCA_007131045.1 Rhodospirillales bacterium | reverse complement strand
CGCAAGGACAACCGGCGGCTCCCATTATCGCGACAAGCAACCCAAGGTGCGCGATGTCCATCACGATTGATCAAGCATTCTCGAAGCAGTTCGAGAGAGAAGTCCACGAAGCCTACCAGCGCCAGGGCTCCAAGCTCCGGGCCACGGTTCGGGTCAAGAACGGCGTGCGCGGCAGCTCGACGACCTTCCAGAAGGTCGGCAAGGGTGCTGCGGCGACCAAGGCCCGGCACGGCATCGTTCCCGTCATGAACGTCGACTTCAGCGCGGTCGAGGCCACGCTCGTCGACTACTATGCCGGCGAATGGGTCGACCAGCTCGACGAGCTGAAGACCAATCTCGACGAGCGGCAGGTGCTCGCCAATGCCGGCGCCTTCGCGCTCGGCCGCAAGACCGACGAGCTGATCCTCAAGGCCCTCGAGCAGGCGAAGTTCGTCGCCGGCCAAGCGAGTAGCGGGCTGACCAAGGACAAGGTCCTGCAGGCGTTCGAGCTCTTGGGCGATGCGGACGTGCCCGACGACGGCCAGCGGTACGCGGTCATCGGCTGGAAGCAGTGGTCGGATCTCCTCAACGTCGCCGAATTCGCCAATGCCGAATTCGTCGGCGACGACCAGCTGCCCTGGCGTGGCAGCCAGGCGAAGGTCTGGCTCGGCACGCTCTGGATGCCGCATTCCGGCCTGCCGGCGGAGGACGGTGTGCGGCAGTGCTTCTGGTACCACAAGAGTGCGGTGGGCCACGCCATCGGCCAGGACGTCAAGTCCGACATCACCTGGCACGGTGATCGGGCCGCCCACTTCATTTCCAACTCGATGTCGCAGGGCGCCGCACTGATCGACGACGACGGTGTGGTCGCCATGCCCTGCATGGAGAGCTGATCATGGCTTATTCACCCAGCGGCCTCAGCGCCATCTCCTACGCCAACGGCTTCACCCTCTGGCACTATCGCACCAAGGACATCGCCGCCGACGTCGACAACGAGGGCTACTTCAACGCGGCGAGCAAGATGCTCAGGATCGGCGACTTCATGTTCGTCAATTCCGGCATCGACGACATGCCGGTGCATGGCGTGGTCGTGGTGCTCAAGAACGCGAACGGTGTCGTCGACGTCAGCAACGTCACCCAGTTCGGCGCCATCAACACCGACTAGATGATCGCGCGCGAGCGTCGGCACCTTCGCCAGAAGGGCGGCGCTCGGGCGGGCCAGCGGGTGACCGCTGGCCCGCCGCGATCATCGGTCTCGGCGCGTGCCGTGCGAGTCCCGGCACCCGTCCTTCCTGCCGTCAGCCAGAAGCGAGCCGCACCATGTCCCTCACCGATGTCGAAATCTGCTCGGTGGCCCTCGTCAAGATCGGCGCCAGCGAGATTTCCTCCTTCGACGACGAGACGTTCGAGGCAGACGTCGCGCGCCGCCTCTACGAGGTCACGCTCCGTGGCCTCGTCGCCAGCCATCCCTGGCACTTCAGCATGGCCGAGGCCGAGCTGGATCCCGTTGCAGAGCCTGCGGTCGGCGGGTTCTCGTATGTCTTCGCGTTGCCGGTCGATCTTCTGCGGATCGTCTCGGCCGGGGCCGGCAGCCGGGCTCGAGGCCTGGATTACCGGCTCAGCGGCAATCGTCTGCATGCGGCGAGCAGCCGGGTGGTTCTCCGCTATCAGCGCCGGCCGGAGACCGCCGCTTTCCCGCCGTTCTTCGTCCAGGCCTTGATCGCTCGTCTCGCCGCCGAGTTCTGCCTGCCGCTCACCGAAGGCACGAGCCGCGCCGATGCCTTGTACAAGCTCGCGAGTGCCGAGCACAAAGTGGCGCGGCTGATCGACAGTCAGCAGGCGATGCCGCGGGCGGTCGAGGACTTCACGCTGATCGCGGCGCGCAGCCGATGAGCAAGATCAACATCACCAAGACGAGCTTCACCTCGGGCGAGATCGATCCGGCGCTCTACGGCCGCATCGATTTGCGCGCCTACGACGATGGTGCGGCCAAGCTCGCGAACGTTCTGGTGCAGCGAACCGGTGGGATCACCCGTCGCCCCGGCACGGCAGTCGTGGCCGACGTGCCGAGCGGTGCGCGGCTGTTTTCCTACGATCATCGCGAAGCTCACGACCTTTTGGTTTTCGGCGACCACGCTGTTCATGTGCTCAGCAACAACACGGTCCGCCAGACGATTAGCGACGCGCCCTGGTCGGTAAACGATGTCAATCAAATCGATATTACCCTCGTGAACGAGCATATACTCGTTTGCCATCCAGATTACCGACCGCGACTGCTCAAGCGTGAAAATAATTTGCTTTGGTCGCAACAAGCTGTCGATTTTGCGCCCGCCCGACCGGATGATGATGATGACGACCGAACTCTGCAGCCGTTCGTGCGCTACGCACCGGCACATATTGCTCTGCAGCCATATCGTATGCCAGATATTCAAGCGCAGAGCGATCCGACAGCTGCGCGTGGTGTTTTTGTTCGACTGGTTAGCTCTGAGCCAATCTTTACAGATCAATATCTGTACACGACTATTCGCATTAAGGGGCGGCAACTCTATGTGACGCAGTTGGAGACCGTGCTAGGTGGTGGCGCCAATCTGATTGCTCAAGCCTTGGAGCCATTGGTGGACGAGGACGCCACTGTCTTTTGGGACGAGCAGGCGTTCTCGAGCATGCACGGATTTCCCATTGCCGCAGCAATACATCAAAATCGCTTGGTGTTCGGCGGCACACGGAGCGTGCCTGATTATCTTTGGTTCTCCAAATCCGGTCGGCCGTTCGATTTCGATCTCGCCGACGGTGAGGACGATGCGGCCATCGCGTTTCGGATCGGTGCCGAGCGGCGCCATGCGATCCGCCAGATGTTCTCCGGCCGGGTGCTGCAGGTCTTCACCACCGCCGGTGAATGGACGATCGGCGGCTTTCCGCTCACCCCGCGCAACGCCCGTGTCGAGCTGCAAACGCGGGTCGGCTCGCTCGCGGATCGGCAGGTGGCGCCCGTCGACGTCGACGGTGCGACCCTCTTCGTCGGTGCCACCGGCCGGGATCTGCGCGAATTCCTGTTCACCGAAACCGAGCAGGCCTACCAGGCGGCGGATATCGCCATCCTGTCCCGGCACCTGATGCGCGATCCCGTGGACATGGCGTTCGACCAGGCCCGCCGGGTGTTCTGGATCGTTCGTGGCGACGGGCGGGCGTGTGCCGTCACGATCGATCGAAACAGCAATATCGTGGCGTGGACGCTGCAGGAGACGCGAGGCAGCGTCAGGGCGGTGACCATCCATAACGGTGCGCTGCACCTCCTGGTTCAACGTGCCACCGGCCTCGCCGTCGAGCGTTTCGACGACGGCTTGCTCGTCGACGCGCATCGCCGCAGAAGCGCAGCGGCGCCGAAAACCGAATGGGAAGGGCTCGACGCCTTCGTCGGCGAGCGCTGGCTGGTGACGGCCGACGGCGTGGCACTCGGCGAGTTCGAGATCGAACAGCCGACGCTGTCCCTGCCGGTTGCGGCATCGGAGCTGGAACTGGGGCTCGCCTTCACGAGCGAGGTCGAGGGCCTGCCCGTCGTCTCGGGCAGCGGCCGCGGCGTCGCAACGGACGCGCCCTACCGTCCGGTACGGATCGGCCTGCGCCTCGGCCCCACTGACACGCTGCTCCTCGACACGGGCGACGGCGCGCGGCCGGTGGCGTTCGGCCGGACCGCCGGCATGAACGACGTTTTCGACGTCAGCGTTCGCGCCCGCGGCTGGCGTCGCGGCACCGCAGAGCCGCCGTGGCGGTTGGGCCAGGCGGCGCCGGGCCCCTTCAAACTCCTTTCGGTAACTGTCGAAGCAAAGGTGAACGGCTGATGGGTGGATTGAGCAGTCTTGCGAGCTTGGGTCTCAATGTGGCGCTCGGCCAGGAGGCCGCGAAGCGTGAGAACCGCAACCTGAAGAAGGAGCGTGATCGGCAGATCGAAGCGATCATGCGTGACAACCGCGACGCGGAGCGCCAGCAGGCCAATGCGCTCAGGCGTCGGCAGGCCAGTGAGCGGGTGCGCGCCGGTGCGACCGGCACCGCCACGACCGGTGGCTCGATCGACGCGATCCTCCGTGGTCTCGAGCGCGAGGCCGAAGTCGACGCCAACGCGCGGCGCGACGTCGCGAGCGCTCGGGTGAAGCAGATTCGCGACACCTTCGGCACGCGGCGCCGCAACAACCTGTTGACCACCACCAATCGGCTGCTCGGCAACAGCTCGTCGACGATCGGCCGCAGCCTCCTGGGCTGAGCGGCACGAACATGGCCAAACGCCGCAGCAGTGCCGATCCTGCCACTGGTCGTCCGGCGGTGCCGAAGATCGGATTTCTCGGCTTTCCGCAATTCGTCATCGTCTGGAACAAGCTGCAAGGCCTCGCGACCCCGGTGCTCCATTTGCTCATCAGCCGCTGGCTCT
>SLRI01000066.1 GCA_007131045.1 Rhodospirillales bacterium | reverse complement strand
GGCCAGCAGCAGCGCGTGGTGATCGCCCGCGCCCTGGTGCTCGAGCCCCAAATGATCATCGCCGACGAGCCGGTCTCGATGCTCGATGCCTCGGTGCGGATCGAGATCCTCGACCTGTTGCGCCGCATCCAGAATGATCGCGAGCTGACACTCGCCTTCATCACCCACGACCTCTCGACGGTGCGCCACTACGCCGATCGTATCTTCGTCATGTATGCCGGGCGGATCGTCGAGGCGGCAGCATCCGAGGAGCTGCTCGACCACCCGCAGCACCCCTACACCCAGGGCCTCCTAGCCGCGATCGCCGATCCGGACGCCGCCAACGCGCACCAGGAGCGCGAGGTGCCGGCCGGCGAGCCGCCGAGCCTCCTGCATCCGCCGCCCGCCTGCCGTTTCCATCCGCGCTGCCCGCACTTCATGAAGGGCCTCTGCGACGTCGAGGACCCGCCCGACTTCCTGCCGCGGCCGAACCATCCGGCGGCCTGCTGGCTGCACCAGGGCCAGGAGGTGATGCGATGATCCAGATCCTCGCCGGCGCCGCCATGACACTCCTCGCACTCTCCCTCCTCCTGGCGATGACCGTCGATGCCGTGGTCCCGGGCCTCTTCCTCTCGTTTTTGAGCTACGCGGCCCTGCTCGCCGGCATGCTGCTCGCGGCCCTGGGCGCCGCCAGCCTGCCACGCCGCGGCCGCACCTCGGATTGGCCAGACCGCGGCTGAGGCCACCGGCTCGACAAGCGGTGGCTACGGTGGCTCTGGATCTGTAGAGTTCCGACGACGCCATCGACCGCCGGATCCGCCGCGGTGTCGGGCTTGAAGCAACGACGAGGACACCATGAACCCGGTCGGGCAACCCAGAGAAAATACGATCTCGGGCCTCTTCGGCAGGCGGAAGGCCGTGATCGGGGTGATCCATTCCTGGCCGCTGCCCGGCGCCCCGCGTTATCGCGGAGCCTCGATGGCCGAGATCACCGACTATGCGCTGAGCGAGGCCCGGGCCTATGCGGCGGGCGGTGTCGACGGGCTGATCGTCGAAAACCACGGCGACATCCCGTTTCTCAAGCCCGACGCGATCGGCCCCGAGACCGCTGCTGCCATGGCCGTCATGGCCGACGCCGTGCGCCGCGAGGTCGGGCTGCCGGTCGGCATCAACGTGCTCGCCAACGGCGCGCTGACCGCCCTCGCGGTGGCCAAGGCAGCCGGTGCGGTTTTCATCCGGGTCAACCAGTGGTCCAATGCCTATGTCGCCAACGAGGGCATCGTCGAGGGGCCGGCGGCGACCGCCCTCCGCTATCGCCGCAACCTCGCCGCCGACGAGGTCCGCATCTTCGCCGATGTCCACGTCAAGCACGGCGCGCACGCGATCACCGGCGACCGCAGCATCGAGGAGCTGGCCCGCGACAACGAGTTCTTCGACGCCGATGTCGCCATCGCCACGGGCCAGCGCACCGGCGACGCCGCGACCCCGGACGAGATCGCCACGATCAAGGCCGCGACCACCCTGCCCGTCGTCGTCGGCAGCGGGGTGAACGCCCAGAACATCGGCGACATCTTCTCGGTCGCCGATGGGGTGATCGTCGCGAGTTCCTTGAAGGTCGACGGGGTCTGGTGGAACGCGGTCGATCCCGCCCGGGTCGAAACCTTCATGGCGGCGGTCGAGCGCGCCCGATGACCGTCCACGTCGTCGGCAATGCCACCGTCGACATCACCTACCGGGTCCGCCAGCTGCCGCGGCCCGGCGAGACCCTGCTCGCCACGAGCCGCACCGTCGATGCGGGCGGCAAGGGGCTCAACCAGGCGATCGCCGCGGCCCGGGCCGGGGCCGAGGTGCGTTTGATCGCGGCGATCGGCACCGATGCGGCGGTTGCCGTGCTGCGCGACCGGCTGGCCGGCGAGGCGGGGCTCGAGGCGGTGCTGCTCGAAGCGCCCTTCGTCTCCGACGAATCGCTGATCATGGTGGCGGACGACGGCGAGAACGCCATCGTCAGCACCCAGGCTTGTGCCGCCTGGCTCGACGGCGATCGCGCGCTCGCCGCCCTGGGTGCTGTGGCGGCGGGCGACACGCTGCTGCTGCAGGGCAATCTCTCCATCACGGCGACCGAGGCCTGCCTGGCGCATGGCCGGGCGCGAGGCCTGCACACCGTGCTCAACCCGGCGCCACTCCATTTCGACATCGGCCCCCTCTTGCCGCTGGTCGATCTCGTCGTCGTCAACGAGGTCGAGGCCACGACCATCGCCGGCATCGCGGACCCGGGCGACGCCGCGGCCGCGATCCGCGCGCGCGTCGGCGGGGCGGTCCTGTTGACCGAGGGGGCGCGGGGCTGCCGGTTGTTTCGCACCAGCGAGGCCGAGCCGTTCCCGGCAGCGAAAGTCCGCGCGGTCGACACGGCCGGGGCGGGCGATGTCTTCACCGGCGTGGTCACCGGCCGCCTCGCCAGCGGCGCCTCGCTCGGCGCCGCGACAGCGCTCGCCGTCCAGGCGGCAGCGCTCGCCGTCACCCGGCCCGGGACCTCGGGCTCGTTCCCGACGGCCGCGGAAATCCGAGCCCTCGAGGGCGAGATCGAAGGATGAACCGATGAAACGAACGATCGCCGTTCTGGCCCTCTTGCCGCTCTGGGCCACCCCGGCACTGGCCGAGCCGGCGCTGCCCTATTGCGACCGGTCGATGGAGGAGGTGCGCGAGAAGCTGCTCGAGGAGCCCAAGATGCGGGACGAGGCCTATACGGCGATCATGCTGCAGCAGCTCGAGGCCGAAAAGGCGATCGCCGCCGCCGATGATGGGGCTTGTGTCGAGGCGCTCGAGGTGGCCCGGCTGATCCTCGGCCTGCCGCCCGCCGAAAGCCCCTGAGCATGGCGCTCGCAGAGGAACTGCGTGCCGCCCATGGGGAGCTGTTCGCGGCGATGCTCGAACACCGTTTCGTGCGCGAGATGACCGAGGATCGGATCGCGCCCGAGACCTTCCGCCGCTATCTCGTCCAGGAGGGGGCGTTCGTGCGGACCGCGATGCGGGTCTTCGCGCTGGCGCTGGCCAAGGCACCCGAGGAGGCCGATCTCGACCGGCTGGCGCGAATCGTCCACGCGCTGGCCACCACGCAGAGCGACTATTTCGTCGAGGCCGCGGGCGGGGCGCCGACAATGAGCACGATGCCGCCCGAGGCCGCCGAGCTCGGCCATGTGGCGCTCGGCATCGCGGCTTCAGGGTCGTTCGTCGAGATCCTCTCGGGCATGCTGGCGGCCGAATGGATGTATCTCGAGTGGTGCCGGGTGGCCGCCGCGCATGGCAAGGCCAGCGGCTGGCGCCGCGCCTGGATCGACCTCCACCTCGAGCCGGACTTCCAGGATCAGGTGGCTTGGCTGCGGCAGCGCGTCGACGAGGTCGGCGCCGGGCTGGATGCCTCGACCCGGCAACGCTGCCATACCGCCTTCGGGCGGATGCTGCGCCACGAGATCGCCTTTCACGTTGCCCCTTACGGACCCGGCTGGGGCGAGGCCGACTGATCGCCGGGCGGGCGATCGCGGGGGTCGATGCCGGCCACGATCATCGAGACGATCTCGTCGGCGTGGGTGTCGGCGACGGCCCGCTCGGCCACCACCCGGCCGTGTTTCATGACGACGAAGCGGTCGCCCACGGCGAAGACGTCCTCCAGCCGGTGGCTGATCAGAATGACCGCGATGCCCGAGGCCTTGAGCCGGGTGATGGTCTCCCTGACCTTGTCGATCGCCGATGCACCCAGATTGGCGGTGGGCTCGTCCATGATCACCAGCCGGCAGTCGAAGCCGGTGGCCCGGGCGATCGCCACCGCCTGCTGCTGGCCGCCCGAAAGCGCCCGGACCGGCGTGGTCACCGGCGGGATGCGAATGCCGATCCGCTCGAACAGCTCGCGGGCGCGTTTCGCCATCTGCCGCTGATCGAGCGTGCTGACGCCCAGGCGCCGCCGGGTGATCTCGCGGCCGAGAAAGATGTTCTGGGTGACGCTGAGCTCGGGCACCAGGGCGAAGTCCTGGTAGACCATCTCCAGCCCGAGATCGCGGGCAGCCTCGGGGTCGGCGAAGGTGACGTCCTCGCCGTCGATGCGGATCGTGCCGTTGTCCGGCTGGTAGGCGCCGGAGAGGATCTTCATCAGCGTCGACTTGCCGGCGGCGTTGTCGCCGACCAGGCCCAAGACCTCGCCGTGGCCGACCTCGAGATCGACGCCGCGCAGCGCCACCACCCCGCCGAACCGCTTGGTGATGCCGTGCATAGCGATGAAGGGGAGCTCAGTTCTCGTCATCGTCCTTGCCCCCGAGCCTCGCCCATTCCTCGATCCGCCGATTGGCGAGGACGTTGACCAGGACGGCGAGCAGCAGGATCAGGCCGGTCGCCACCTGCACCCAGAACGGGTTGACGCCCATCAGGTTGAGCCCGT
>SLRI01000284.1 GCA_007131045.1 Rhodospirillales bacterium | reverse complement strand
TTCGACCATGACGCTTTGCCCCATCGCCCTCTTGCCTTCGCCCGATCGTCATGCACTTATTCATCAACTAGGCTTCGCATGTCGCGACTTCCAGTTGATATCGTGTCGTGTGGCTATCATGTGGTGCGCGGCTGGCGATGAAGAGGTCGGCGCGGGCAAGGGAACAGCGGGTTTGAGCGAGACGGCGACGAAGGATCTCGAGCGCGAGATCGATCAGACGATCGAGCGCCTGGGTCGGGTCAAGGCGGAGATCGGCCGGGTCATCTTCGGCCAGCAGGAGGTCGTCGAGGAGGTGCTGACGACGCTCCTCGCCGGCGGTCACACGCTGCTCGTGGGCGTGCCGGGCTTGGCCAAGACCAAGCTCGCGGAGACTCTGGGCCGGGTCCTGGGGCTTTCCGAGAAGCGCGTGCAGTTCACCCCGGACCTGATGCCGGGCGACATCATCGGCTCGGAGATCCTGGAAGAGGACTCCGGCGGCCGGCAGCATTTCCGCTTCATCCAAGGGCCGATCTTCGCCCAGCTCCTGATGGCCGACGAGATCAACCGGGCGAGCCCGCGAACGCAGGCGGCGCTGTTGCAGGCGATGCAGGAGCGCAAGGTGACCGTGGCCGGGCACGATCATCGTCTGCCCGCACCCTTCCACGTGCTGGCGACGCAGAACCCGATCGAGCAGGAGGGCACCTATCCGCTGCCCGAGGCGCAGCTCGACCGGTTCCTGATGCAGGTCAATATCGACTATCCCTCGGCCAGTGCCGAGCGGCAGATGATGATCGCCACCACCACGGCGAGCGAGGCCGTGCCCGACCAGCTGCTCGACGGCGAGAAGTTGATGGCGATGCAGGCGCTGGTCCGCCGGCTGCCGGTGAGCGAGAGCCTGGTCGAGGCGATTCTCGCCCTGGTCCGCTCCGGGCGGCCGGAGAGCAGCTCGATCGACGGGGTGCGCGAGCAGGTCGCCTGGGGACCCGGGCCGCGCGCCAGCCAGGCGCTGATGCTGGTGACCCGGGTGCGGGCATTGCTCGACGGCAGGCTGGCCCCCTCGCTCGACGATCTACGGGCTCTCGCCGCCCCGGTGCTCCGCCATCGCATGGCCGTCACCTTCGCCGCCCGGGCCGACGGGATCGGCGTCGACGATGTCATCGAGCGTTTGATTCGGCAGGTTGGATGAGCTTCAGCGCAGCGCGCCACGGCTTCAGGTTTGCGGGCATGCCCGGCCAGGGGGTGCCCGAGATGAGCATGCCGAGATGAGCATGGACGCACCCCTGCTCGGCCGGTTGCGCGGCGAGGCCGAGGGCCTGGGCGCCCGGCTGCCGGGGCTCCTGGTCGAGGCCGAGCGGGTGGCAACGACCGTGAGCCAGGGGGTGCACGGCCGGCGGCGGACCGGGGTGGGCGAGACCTTTTGGCAGTACCGCCAGTACCAGCAGGGTGACCCAGCCGGCTCCATCGACTGGCGCCAATCGGCGCGCTCGCGCCATCTCTTCGTTCGCGAGCAGGAGTGGGAGGCGGCCGAGAGCGTCTGGCTCTGGCCCGATCAGTCGTCGTCGATGGACTACCGTTCGACCACCACCCGGCCGACTAAGCGCAACCGTGCGATGGTCCTGACCCTGGCGATGGCCGGGCTTCTGGTCCGTGCCGGCGAGCGGATCGCGGCACTCGGCGCCGGCGAGCGGCCGCGCGGCGGCCAGTACGGCTTCAACGTCGTGGTCCAGCGCTTCTTGGAGGGCAGTGTGGACGCCGCATCGGTGGTCCCGGAGCAGAACCTGCCGCGCCACGCGAGGCTCGTCCTGGTTTCCGACTTTCTCGAGCCGCCCGACGCGCTGGCCCGCCGCTTTGCCGAGCTCAATGCCGTGGGTGCCCAGGTGTCGCTCCTGGTGGTCGCCGATCCGGCCGAGGAGGCGCTCGATTTCAAGGGCCGGGTGTTGTTCGAGGGGCTGGAGGGCGAGGGCCGCACGCTGATCGGCAATGTCGGCGGCATCCGCGAGCGCTACCGCGAGCTCTATAGGGCGCACCGCGCACATCTCGCCGACCTGGTCCGCAAGCACGGCTGGCAGCTGGCCACCCACCGCACCGACAAATCGGCCGAAAGCGGTCTCTTGACCCTCTATCAGATGCTGGCACCGCGTGCCGCCGGGCGGCACTGAGCGATGCTGACGCTGGGCCCCCTCGCCTTCCTCCAGCCCTGGCTTCTGCTCGGGCTGATCGCGTTGCCGGCGATCTGGCTCCTGCTCCGGCTCACCCCGCCCACCCCGCGCCGGGTGTCGTTCCCGCCCTTGGCCCTGCTCTTGAAGCTGGTCGCACCGGAGGAGACGCCGGCGCGCACGCCCTGGTGGCTGCTGCTGCTCCGCCTGGCGATCGCCGGGCTGATCATCATCGGTCTCGCAGGTCCAGTGCTCAATCCGGCCCCAGAGCTCGGTGGCCGCGGCCCGCTCCTGCTGGTGGTCGACGACGGCTGGGCCGCGGCCCCCAACTGGCAGCGGCGGATCGAGGTCGCGGGCGAGCTCCTGGATCAGGCCGAGCGCGACAACCGCGCGGTGATCGTGCTGCGCACCGCCCCTTCCGGGCGCGCTGCCGCGCTCGAGCCGCGCCCGGCGCGCGAGGTTCTCGAAAGTCTGCCCGGCTGGCAGCCGCGCGCCTGGCCGGTCGACCACGAAGAGGCCCTGGCCCGGCTCGAGGCGAGTGGGCTCCAAGCCGCCCAGCCGGTCTGGCTCGCCGACGGCATCGCCGATCGCGAGGGCAGGCTCGAGGCGACCCGTCCGCTGGCGACGGCCCTGGCCGAGCTCGGCGAGGTGCAGATCTTCGCCGACCCGCCGGCCGATCGCGCCCTTCTCCTGGCCCCGGACGAGCTCGGCCAGAGCACCCAGTCGGTGCGCATCGTCCGGCCGGCGACCGAGACCCCGTGGCCGGCCGAGATCGTGGCATCGGGACCGGCCGGCGAGGTGCTCGGCCGGTTCGCGGTGCCAGTGGAGGCGTCCGGCCAGGAGGTGACCGTCGAGCTCGATCTGCCGCTCGATCTGCGCAACCGGATAGCCCGGCTCGAGCTCGCCGGCGGCCATGGGGTCGGCGGGGTCTTGTTGTTCGACGAGCGCTGGCGGCGGCGCACGGTCGGCATCGCCGGCGATGCCGTGGCCGCCAGCGACCAGCCGTTGCTCGCCGAGCCCTATTTCGTCGAGCGGGCGCTGCGGCCCTTCGCCGAGATCCGCCGCGGCCGGATCGTCGATCTGATCGAGGCGCCGTTGTCGCTTTTGGTGATCACCGATCGCGGCCGCCTGGACGAGGCCGAGGAGGCCCTGCTGACCGAGTGGGTCGAGGGGGGCGGCGTGCTGCTGCGCTTCGCCGGCCCCAGGCTCGCCGGGCTCGGCCCCGACGAAGCCGCCGGCCTCGGGTTCGCGGCCGAGGCCGGCGACGCGCTGTTGCCGGTTCGGCTGCGCTCGGGAGATCGTCAGCTCGGCGGGGCGCTCTCCTGGTCGGAGCCGTTGCCCCTGGCCCCCTTCCCGCCCGACGGCCCCTTCGCCGGGCTCGAGCCGAGCGAGGAGGCGATCGTCTTTCGCCAGGTTCTGGCCGAGCCGAGCTCCGAGCTCGAGGCCAGGACCCTGGCCAGCCTCGCCGACGGCACCCCGATCGTCACCGGCCGGGCGATCGGCGAGGGCCAGACCCTGCTCGTCCACACCACCGCCAACACCAGCTGGACCAGCCTGCCGCTCTCCGGCGTCTTCGTCGACATGCTCAGGCGCATCGCCGATCTCGGCGTCGGCGCCGGCAGCCGGCTCGACGGCTTGGTGCGCGCCGATCGGGTGCTCGCCGCGGACGGCAGCCTGGTCGAGCCGCCGGCCGATCTGCAGCCTCTGGACGCAGCGGTTCTGGCCGAGCAGCCGGTGGGCCCGGCGAGCCCGGCCGGTCTCTACACGACCACCGAGCAGCGCGCCGCCGGCGGTGCTGCGGCGAACGAGCGTGGCCGGGTGGCACGCAATCTGCAGGAGACGGTCGAGACCTCTCGGGCGCTGGAGCTTTCGGCCTATGCCCGCGCGGTCGAGCCCTTCAGTCGAGGTGACGAACGCAATCTCATGCCCTGGCTCTTGACCCTGGCGACCCTGCTCGCCCTTGCCGATCTCGTCCTCTCCTTCGTCCTGCGCGGGCTGCTGCCCAAGTTCGAGCGACCGGGCCGGTGGCTCGCCCGCGGCGGCACAGCGGCGGTGCTGCTCGGCCTCCTCGTCGTGACGCCGAATGCGGCACGCGCCCAGGGCGACGAGGCGCGGATCGTCGAGCTCACCATGGAGACCCGCCTCGGCTACGTGCGGACGGGGCTGCGCGAGGTCGACGAGCGCAGCCGGGCGGGGCTGGTGGGCTTGAGCCGGGTGCTCGAGCAGCGCAGCTCGATCGAGACCGGAGGGCCCGTCGCGGTCGACCCGGCGATCGACGAC
>SLRI01000064.1 GCA_007131045.1 Rhodospirillales bacterium | reverse complement strand
GCGGCCAAGCCCTGGGCGCAGGACATCGCGCCCTTGTCGGGCGATCTCTACAACCTGCCGACGCATCCGACCCGGGCCATCCAGATCTACGACGTGCTGCAGGAATTGCGGGATCGGATGGTGGCGGAGCCGAACACGCCGGCGGCCGATCTCGCGGCCGAGTACCAGCAGAAACTGAACGCCGCCGCCGGTCTCTGATCGGCAGCCCGACGGAGGTCCCCGGGCGGGGCGGGGTGGGCCGCGAGGCGCACCCCGCTCGGCTTGGTCGAGAAAGCTGGCGGGTCGAGGAAGCTGGAGAGATGCGATGAGCCTATCGGCGGTGCGCGACGAGCCGGCACCGACGGCGGCCGAGCGGGTGAGCGATGCCGCTCGTTTGACCGTGCCGTACCTGCTGGTGGTCCCGGGGCTTCTGTTCGTCCTGGGTGTCCTGGGCTATGCGGTGGCGGGCGGCTTCTGGCTGAGCCTGCACGAGACCGACATGTTCATGGCGAAGACCTTTGTCGGTCTGCAGAACTACATCGACGTCTTCAACGACCCGCGCTTTCAGTCGTCGCTCTGGCGCACCATCGTCTTCGTCATCATGAGCATCGTGCTCGGCATCATGATGTCGATGATCTTCGCGCTGACGCTCTACCATGTCGGCTTCGGCAAGCGGTTCTTTCGCGGCATGAGCCTGGTCCCCTACTTCGTCTCGGGGATCGCGGCTGCCATCATGTTCCGCTTCGTCTTCACCACCTCGGGCGGGTTCGTGAACCAGGTGTTGAGCGTGCTCGGGCTGCACCAGCCCTCCTGGCTGGGCGATCCGGTCCTGGCCTTCATCGTCGCGGTGCTGGCGAACTGCTGGTTCATGGTGCCGTTCGCGACGCTCATTCTGCTCGGCGGGCTGCAGACGGTCGACCGCGACATCTACGATGCGGCGACCATCGACGGTGCCGGCGCGGTGCAGACCTTCTTCAAGATCACGATACCCATGATCAAGCCGATGCTCGGGGTCAGCCTGATCTGGGTCTCCTACATCAGCTTCAGCACCTTCGACATCATCCTGGCCTTGACCGCCGGCGGCCCGCAACGGGCGACCGAGGTGGTCTCGATGTACATGTACCAGCTGGCCTTCCTGCAGCTCGACTTCGGCCAGGGTGCGGTCCTGATGGTGGTGCTGTTGACCTTCAACACCGTGTTGAGCCTCGTCTACATCTACTACTTCATCCTGGCGGACCGCCGCCACGGCCGGGAGCTCTGAGCCATGGCGACGCTCACCTCACCATCCGGGGCCGCCCGCCGCGAGGTTTCGGCCATCGGCCGGCCGCCCTCGCTGCTCGACCATCTGCTGCGCCGGTTCGGCCGGGCGATCCTGATCGGCATTCCGCTGGCCTTTCTCGTCATCTGGACGATGGTGCCGATCATCTGGGCGCTCTTGGCGTCGCTGAAGGACCCGCTCGAGATCTACGAATCGACCACGTTCCTGCCGCGCGACCCGTCGCTGCGCGCCTATTGGGCGGTGCTCGGCATGGACGGGTTTCCGCGCTGGATGTTCAACTCGATCCTGGTGACGGTGGTGGCGACCATCGTGCCGCTGATCTTGAGCATCCTCGCGGCCTATGCCTTCGCCAAGTATCTCTTCCCGTTCCGCCACGTCCTGCTCTTGATGTACCTGATCCCGCGCATCATCCCGCGGGTCAGCCTGATCGTGCCCTTGAACGATTTGATGACCGATCTCGGGCTGATCAACACCTACTGGGTCTTGTACCTGACCTACATCGCCAGTGCCGTGCCGCTCGCCACCTGGATCCTGGTCGGCTTCTTCAAGGCGGTGCCCAAGGAGATCGAGGAATCGGCGACGATCGACGGCGCCAACATGTGGAATCGGCTGCGCTACGTCATCCTGCCGATCGCCTGGCCGGGCGTGGTGACCGCAGCCGTGCTCTGCATCCGCGAGGGCTGGAACGAGTTCGCCTTCGTCCTGGCCCTGGTCACCGAGACCGGCATGCGAACGCTGCCCTACGCGCTCTACATGATGCGCGATGCCATGGGGGTGCAGGACTTCGCCATCTACAACGCCTTTACGATCCTCACCGTGCTGCCGCTGCTCCTCGTCTACCTCCTGCTCGAGCGCCGGGTGGTCGAGAGCATCGTCTCGGGTGCGGTGAAGTAGTGATCTCGGAGACCCATCATGGCTGAAGGCTATGTCGAATACCGGGGCTTGAAGAAGAGCTTCGGCGCCACCCCCATCCTGCACGGCATCGATCTGAAGATCGACGAGGGCGCCTTCGTCGTGCTGGTCGGGCCTTCCGGCTGCGGCAAGTCCACGCTGCTCAGGATGACCGCCGGGCTCGAAGGGGTGACCGAGGGGCAGATCAGGATCGCCGGCAACGTGGTCAACCGCGTCCACGCCAGCAAGCGCGGCATCGCCATGGTCTTTCAGTCCTACGCGCTCTACCCGCACATGTCGGTCAACGAAAACCTCGCCTTCAGCCTGAAGATGAGGAAGGCGCCCCTGGAGCGGATCACCGACGCGATCAAGGGGGCGGCCGGCATCCTCCAGCTCTCGCCTTTGCTCGAGCGGCTGCCGGCGCAGCTTTCGGGCGGCCAGCGGCAGCGGGTGGCGATGGGCCGCGCCCTGGTGCGCGAGCCCGCGGTCTTCCTCTTCGACGAGCCCTTGTCCAATCTCGATGCCAAGTTGCGGGTCGAGATGCGGGCCGAGATCAAGGCGCTGCACCAGCGGCTGGCGACCACCACCATCTACGTCACGCATGATCAGATCGAGGCGATGACCATGGCCGATACCGTGGTGGTCATGCATGACGGGCGGATCGAGCAGGTGGGGGAGCCCTTGGCGATCTACGATCGGCCGGAGAATCTGTTCGTCGCCGACTTCCTCGGTTCGCCGGCGATGAACCTGCTCGACGGCAAGGTGGTGGCCACCGACTTCGCCGATCAGCCGCGGGCGGTCGAGGTTACGGACGGCGTGCTGTTGCCGATTCCCTCGGAGGCCGAGGCCGAGGTCGGGCAGAGTGTGGTCTACGGCATTCGCCCGGAGCACGTGCAGCTCGTCGCCCCGGACGCGGGCGAGCCGGTGACCATGACCCTGGTCGAGCCCGCCGGCTGGGAGACCCATCTCCACGCCGACCTGAAGGGCATCTCGTTGCGCATCCTCTCGGTCGAGCGGGTAGGGGCCAAGCCCGGTGACAAGGCGGCGATCCTGATCGATCCGGAGCGCGTCCACCTGTTCGATCGCGCCACCGGCCGCCGCCTCTGAGCGCCTGACGCTTTTCGGCCGGTCGGCCGATCCCCCTTTTCCCGTTCGATCCTGGAGACAGCCCATGCCCCGCAGCCTGCCGGCCGCGCCCGCCCCCGAGCGCCTTGCCCCCGAGCGCCTTGCCCATGCCGTTCGTGCGCTCACCATGGACGCCATCGAGCAGGCCCAATCCGGCCATGCGGGGCTGCCCATGGGGATGGCGGAAGCGGCGGTGGCGCTTTTCGGCACGAGCCTGGTTTTCGATCCGGATGCCCCGGAATGGCCGGACCGCGACCGCTTCGTGCTGAGCGCCGGGCACGGCTCGATGCTGCTCTATGCGGTGTTGCATCTGACCGGCTATCCGGGTTTCGGCAGCGAGACGATCCGCAGCTTTCGCCAGTGGGGCTCGCTCGCCGCGGGCCACCCGGAGGTCGAGCAGGCGCACGGCATCGAGACGACGACGGGCCCGCTCGGCCAGGGCTTCGCCACGGCCGTCGGCATGGCGCTCGCCGAGCGCATCATGGCCGCCCGCTTCGGCGAGGATCTGGTCGACCACCACACCTACGTGCTGGTCAGCGACGGTGACCTGATGGAAGGGGTGAGCCACGAGGCGGCCTCGATCGCCGGCCATCTGGGCTTGGCCAAGCTGATCGTGCTCTACGACGACAACGACATCACCATCGACGGTCCGGCCGACCTCGCGCTGAGCGACGACGCGACCAGGCGCTTCGAGGCTTATGGCTTTCGGGTCGAGACGGTCGACGGCCACGACGTGGCGGCGGTGGCGGCTGCCCTCGCCCGGGCCCGCAGCGCCGAGCGGCCGACGCTGATCCGGGCCAAGACGGTGATCGGCAAGCATCTCCCGACCAAGGGTGGCAAGGCCGCGGCCCATGGCGGCGTGCTGGGCGATGCCGAGGTCGAAGGGGCCAAGGCGGCCATGGACTGGCCCTTCGCCCCCTTCGAGATTCCGGCCGAAATCGAGGCCGCCTGGCGGGGCTTCGCCGCCGAAGGCCAGGTCGCGCACCGGGCCTGGCAGGCACGGCTGGCGGCGGTCGAGCCCGAGCGGCGCCGGGCCTTCAGGGCGGCGCTCGAGGGGGCGCTGCCAGCCGACCTCCACGAGTTGGTCGCCGAGGCCAAGGCAGAGCTGCAGGCCGAGGCCCGCATCGAGGCCACCCGCTTCGCCTCGGGCCG
>SLRI01000404.1 GCA_007131045.1 Rhodospirillales bacterium | reverse complement strand
GGGCCTGCCTGCTCCGCTGCAGCGTCTCCGCCGCCCACGAACCGGCCCAGATCGCGACGGTGCTCGGCCGCTTCGCGGCACTCGCGAGCGAGCTCGACAGCGGCCAGCAGGCGGCTTGATGAAGAAATCGGGGGAAATGATTTCCCCCGCGCCCCCTCGGAACTTTGCGCCAGCGGCTGTCCCCGCCACCGCCACAAAGTAACGGTGGGGCACGGGGAGGCGCCGCCTCCCCGTTCTTCTTCTACCTGACCGCCTTCGTCCGCAACAACCGCCACAAGATCGGCGGCGAGGCCAGGATCGGGTGGCGGCGTTGCCAGTCGGTGAGCTCGACCGGGCTGCCGGAGTGGCGCTCGATCTTCCAGGCGAGGTAGTCGGCGCCGGCGGTGAAGGTAAAGGCCGCCTTCATCAGCCTGAGCACCGACAACAGCTTGCCGCGCCGTCGCGTTCGCGCCCAGGAGCGCGGTTGCGGCTCGATCCGCTCCTTGATCAGGGCGCGGGTGATTTGGTCGAAGCGATCCGACGCACTCTGGTAGATTTCGGCCGCACGGTGCGGCTTTTCGGCCCTGAGCTCGGTCCGGTAGGTCTCGACGAAGATCATCGTCCAGAGCCCTTGCGAGGCCGCCATGTCGTGGGTCAGTGCCCGGGCGGCGGCGAAGGTGGTGCGCACCGCCTTGCCCAGGATGTCGACCACCCGCTTCTTGGTCACCGGATCGTCGCGGCACCAGACGAGGCCGGTGGGCTGGGCGAAGCGCGCCCAGAAGTAGGGGTTGTCGGTGCCGCGGCCGACCTTGGCCTCGAGCTGGTCCAGGGTGATCAGCGCGTATTTTGCCCGCACCGTCTGCCCCGCCGCCTCGGTCTCCAGATAGTAGACATTGGGCGGGACCAGGGCGTTGGCCCAGGCGCTGAGGATATTGCCGTGCACCGAGCGGTAGTCGTCGGCGAGGAGGTAGAGATCGACCAGCCGGTCCTCGACGATGCCGTCGCGGTAGCAGCTGCCGTAGAACAGCACGGCCGCGATGCCGTGCCCGTGCCGCTGCCGGGCCGCCGCGGCGATCGCCTGAACGGCTTCGGGCGCCGGGGCATCGAGTTCGCGCTCGATCAGCGTCTCGAGATCGGCATGGGCAGATCGCATGGTCTCAGAGCCGAATGAAGCGGATGGTTTCGTCGGCGGTCACCACCACCGGCCGGTCTGCGCTCGGTGTGAAGAACTCGCCGTCGATCGTAAAGGGGGCATCGAGCCAGAGCTCGAGCCGCAGCGCGCCGCCGCTCTGGTAGTCCTCGGGAAGATTCCGCGACGCAGCGTTACCGTAGAGCACCCGGCGGGCATTCCTGACCAGGCGCCGGGGCGGATGGGCGATCCGGGTGTGCCGCACCGGCTTGCCGTCAGCCCCCCAGAACGGCCGGGATTTCAGCACCAACTGATCGAGCGTCGTCGCGATCAGGATCAGCAGCCGCTCGTCCCGCCGCGCTGCACCGTCGATGCTGATCCCGACCTCGTGCGGCCTGAGACCGAGGGCCTCGTAGCCCTTGAAGACCGTGCCGGCGAGGAGCCCGAGGATCGCCGCCGCATGGCTCCACTCGCCCTTGATCCCGCGGGTGTGCAGCTTGCCGGTGACGTGGCGGATCACGTCGACGATCCCGGCAGCCCCCATGAACATGCCACGCGGCGCCACCCGGCCGTCGGCGTAGTCGACCCTCAGGATGTGCCGGGTCAGCAGATGCGGGGCGATCGGCCCCTCGCGGCAGGCGCCGAGCAGCCGCTCGAGCGTCGCCGCGTCCTTGCCTTTCAAACCACAGTCGGCGGCCGTCATGTTGGCCATGCCACGCGGCAGGATGGCGAGAAGGGGCAGCTTCTCGAACGGCCGGTTCGCCAGAAGCTCGGTCAAGACCCCGTGCACGGTGCCGTCGCCGCTGTTGACCACCAGCACCTCGACCCCGGCCTCGGCCATCGCCGCCAGGGGCGGGCCGAACCCGTCCTCGGGCACGAAACGACGGTGCAGGACCTCGGGGTGTCGGTCGAGCAGGGCGGTTACGGCCGCCATGCCCCGGCGATTGCCCTCGCTCTTCGGATTGCTCAACACGCCCAGGCGCATCAGCGGCGCCGGAGCCAGTGCCGGCGCTCGTCCTTGAGCGGCAGCAGCACGACCAGCGAGGCCAGCAGCAGAATGGGCCCAGCGGTGGCGACGAAGGGGCCGATGAAGCCGGCCTCGGCCAGGGCCAGCATGACGCCGCTCAGGATGACGAAGCTGAAGCCGGTGACAATGCCCTTGAGGAACAGCGTGGCGATGCCGCCCTGCCGGGTCACCCGCCGGGCATAGGCGAAGGTCAGCATGATCATCAGCATCGGCAGGGCGGAGCCGAACAGCCGATGATAGATCGCGGTGACGTGGCCCTGGGTCGTCACCACGCCGTAGCCGTCGCTGCGGACGATGTCGATCAGATCGAAGAGCGCCACCTCCTGCGGCGGCCGGGCCACCGTGCGGATCCGATCGACGTCGATGGTGTTCTCGAAGACCCAGACGGGCTCGCGGGTGAACCGCCCTTCGCCGACCCGGCCGCGCTCGACCTCGAAGAGCTGCCAGGCGCCGGGGGTGAAGACGACGCGCTCGGCGGCGATCCGTTCGACCAGGTTGCCCGCGTCATCGCGGCCGAGCATGACGATCCCATCGGCTTCCATCTGGTCCGGCTCGAGCCGCGGCAGCCGGATGAAGCGGTCGTCGTAATCGAGCCACAAGTGGTCGCCGCCGAAGCCCTGGAGCCCGCCGCGAAAGTGGCCGACGTCCCAGGCCCGGAGCGACTGCACCGTATCCGGCACGAGCTGGTCGTCGTTGACCAGCTTGATCCCGAACAAGAGGAGGCAGATCGGCAACAGCCGCAGGATGATGCCGAGCGGCGAGACGCCGGACGCCCAGAAGATCGTGAGCTCGCTGTTGCGCATCAGGTCGGCAGCGGCGAAGAGCGCGCCCAGGAGTGCCGCGAAGGGCAAGATTTCGGTGAACAGGCTGGGAAAGCGCAGCACGAAGTAGCGGGCGAAATTGGCCAGCGCCCCGCCCTCGCGACGCAGGAGATCGTCCGAGGCGTCGAGAAGATCGAACAGGAGGGCGAAGAGGATCACCGCCGTCGTCGCCACCGCCACGCGGAGCAGCACCATGCGGTTGAGATAGAGCGTCAGGACCATCAGGCCGCGGCCCGCCACGGCAGCCGTTTCAGGAGTGCTGTGACCACGGCATCGATCCCGGTCCCCAAGAGCGAGCTCTTGCCCGGATCCGGCACCCGCCCGGCGGTGCGGAAGAAATAGGCGGTGCTGAGGCCGGCATAGCAGAAGAACGGCAGCCAGACGCCGACCAGGGAGGAGACGGCACCGTCATCGGCGAGCGATTCGCCGGTGCTGATCACCTGGTTGTAGCCGACCACCAGCACGACGCCGATCAAAAAGCCATAAGAGCGCTTGGCCCGGCGCGGCGAGAGGGCCAGGGGGACGGCGAGAAACGGCAGGAACAGGATGGAGACGTTGCGCACCAGGCGCGCCGAGAGCTCGGCCTCGATCTCCCAGGGGTCGAGGTCGCCGGGAATCGTGCCTTCGGGCCAGCCGAGATAGCCGACCAGCTCCGGAATCGTGAGCTCGCGCTCGTGCTCGCCGCGCGGCCGGAAGGGCTCGGGCTCGGTACCCGAGAGATCGGAGGTGAAGCTGCCGAAGCGCAAGGTCAAGGGCGGTGCTGTCGTCGCTTCCCCGTCGGCCTCGGGCGGGTGCGGCACGTATTGCTGCACCCCGTTCTCCAGATGGAGCAAGAGCGGCACCATGGCCCCCTGGTTCTCGATCCGCCCGGACGCCGCGGTCACGGTCACCGCACCGCTGTCGTCGGCCTCGGAATAGAGAAAGATGCCCTCGAAATGCTCGCCGTCGGGGCTCAACGCCTCGACCCGGTAGGTGTTCTTGCCGATGGTGATGAACTGGCCCGGGCGCAGCAGCGTCTGGAAGGACGCGTTGGTTACGGCGAAGGCCGCTGCCCGGTAGGCGTAGCGGGAGAACGGCTGGAGGTGGCTGACCAGGATCAGATGCAGGACCAGCACCAGAAGCGAGAGGAGAATCAACGGCCGGGTCATCCGAAACAGCCCGATGCCGGCCGCGCGCAGGGCATCGAGCTCGCCCTCGCGCGACATCCGGGCGATGCCCAGCATGATGCCCAAGAAGAGCGCCGCCGGCAGGGCCACCACCAGGTAGTGCGGGATCAAATAGCTCATCATCTCGAAGACGATGGTCAACGAGCCGCGCCAGCCGAGCACCAGATCGATCACCCTGAGCGCCCGTTCGGCCAGGAGCGCCAGGAGCGTGATCAGGATCGCCGCCAGCATCGGCCGCAGCACCTGCCCCAGGATATAGCGATCGAGGGTGGCCAGCATCGACAGGCTCAACCGGCGGCGCGGCG
>SLRI01000269.1 GCA_007131045.1 Rhodospirillales bacterium | reverse complement strand
GGCAAGACCACGGGGCAAGACCACGGGGCAAGACCACGGCAGGAGACGAGCATGGACGACGAGCTACCGAAAAAGCCGCAGGCGTTCGTCCTCGGCAGTGACCTCGAGCGCCAGTCGGTGGACGAGCTGCGGGCGCTCGAGCAGGCACTGGAGCGCGAGCTCGCCCGGGTCAAGGCCGCGCTGGCCGCCCGGCAGGACGTGCGTGCCGCAGCCGAAGCGCTGTTCAGAAGCCAGGGCCGCGGTCCGAAGGCGGCGGACTGATGCGCTTCTGCCCGCGCTGCGGGGGGACGATCGAGCGCCGGGTGCCCGAGCTCGACGATCGCGAACGCAACGTCTGCCCGGCCTGCGACACGGTCCACTACAGCAACCCCAAGATCGTCGTCGGCAGCGTCTGCACGCTGGGCGATCGCCTTCTGCTCTGCCGCCGGGCGATCGAGCCGTCCCGCGGCTTGTGGACCATCCCGGCGGGCTATCTCGAGAACGGCGAGACGGTCGAGGAGGGTGCGCGCCGCGAGGCCTGGGAGGAGGCGCGGGCCGAGATCGCCCTCGAGGGGCTGATCGCCGTCTACAGCATCAAGCGGATCGACCAGGTCCAGCTGCTCTACAAGGCGCGGCTGACCCGCCCCGAGGTCAGCGCCGGGCCCGAGAGCCAGGAGGTGATGCTCGTCGGCTGGGACGAAATTCCCTGGCCGGACCTCGCCTTTCCCACCGTGCGCTGGGTGCTGCACCGGGCCGCCGAATTGCGCGGCCGGCAGGGCCCCTTCGTCCCGGTCGGCAACCCGCCCCGCGACGAAGGCAATTGACAAGCCGGCCCGGCGCCTCTACCGCCGATACCATGAATGGCACCTCGACCCTTCGACGACGACGAGGCGACGCGCGGCCTGCGCCCCGCCGCGCCCTCGCTGCCGCCGACTGCTGATCCGCGCAGCCGGTGGAGAGGGCGACGGCAGAATTGTCGTCCTCACCCGTCGGGTTTCCGCCATGTTCGTCATTCGCCCCGAAACACCTGCCGATGCCGCGCTCATCGAGCCCCTGCTCGACCGCTGCTTCGGTGCCGATCGCCGGTTGAAGACCTCCTATCGCTACCGTGACGGGGTCGAGCCCCTGGCCGACCTCGCCTTCGTCGCCGCCGACGAGGCCGGCAATCTCGTCGGTGCCATCCGCTACTGGCCGATCCGCCTCGATGGCCTGCCGGCGCTGCTGCTCGGCCCGCTGGCCATCGATCCCCTGCGGCAGGGGCGCGGCATCGGCCGGGCGCTGGTCTTCCACAGCCTGGAGACCGCGGCCGCCGCCGGCCACCGCCTGGTCTTCCTCGTCGGCGATCCGGCCTACTACGCCCGGTTCGGTTTCGCCGTCGCCCCCGCCGGCATCGTCATGCCGGACGAGCAGCCGGCCAGGCTCAACTATCGCCTGCTCGACGCCGACAGCCGACTGCCGCCGTCCGGCACCCTTGTCCCGATGCCGGCTGCGGCGCAGCCGGGGGCGCCGATGCCGGACACTGCGCAGCCGAGGGCAGCCCCGCCCCGCAAGGCGATTGCGACGCTGCCCGCCATCCACTAAATGAACAACGTCGGGGCGTAGCGCAGCCTGGTAGCGCATCTGCTTTGGGAGCAGAGGGTCGGGTGTTCGAATCACCCCGCCCCGACCATGAAGAGCCGGTGACGGGCGGGCCGGGCGGCGGCAGGCAGATCGCGTATGCCGGGCTCGGGTGGTCGGCCGGCCGGCATCGGGTCGGCTGTTGATGGTCGGCGCCTGACCGTAGGCTGCGATCGGCACGACGGGACGAGGGGCCATATGGCACGACCACCGCTGCACCTGATCATCGGCAACTACAACACCTCGTCCTGGTCACTGCGCGCCTGGCTGGTGCTGCGCTTGGCCCGCCTCGCCTTCATCGAGACGCGGATCCCGCTGCGCCGGCCGGAAACACCCGACCGGATCGGCCAGTACTCGCCCTCGGGCAAGCTGCCGGTGCTGCTCGCCGAGGGCGTGCCGATCTGGGACAGCCTCGCGATTGCCGAATTCATCGCCGAGCTCGAGCCCGGCATCTGGCCGATCGATCCGATCGCCAGGGCCGAGGCGCGGGCGATCAGTGCGGAAGTGCACAGCGGCTTCGCCGACCTTCGCCGGCTGATGCCGATGGACGTGGTCGGCAGGTTCGCCGCCCCCGGCCGGCTGCCGCGCGGGCTCGCCGCCGACATCCGCCGGGTGATGACCATCTTCGAGCATTGCCGCGCCCGCTTCGCGCCGCAGGGCCCTTTTCTCTTCGGCGCGTTTTCGATCGCCGATGCGATGATGGCGCCGATCGCCACGCGCCTGGTGACCCACGGCGTGCCCATGGCCGGCGCCGTCGAGGATTATGTCGACAGCGTCATGGCCTGGCCGGACATGGTCACCTGGTGCGACGCCGCGGCGGCGGAACAGGCCGAGCGCGAGGCAGCCGGCAGCCTCGGTGTGGCGAGCATCACCCGCCCCGGCCGCAACCTCGGCCTGGAGGCTGGCGAGGCGCCGGCCGAGAGCGGCTTGGAAACGCCCGCCGCCACCCCATCGCCCGCCGCCCCACTGCCCGCCGACGAACCGGCGCCCGAAACACCGCCCGCCGAAATACTGGCGCCCGACCCGGCACATGCCGCCACGCTGGCCGCGGCACCGAACGAGGCCGCCGCGAGCGCTTCGGAGGCCAGCCGCGCCGTTGCGGACGACGTTCCACCGGCGGCCGACCGAACGCCACCCGCCGACCCAGCCGACTCCGCCGCCGCCGAAACCTCCGCTGATCAGACGCCGGCCCTGGACGCCGAACCGGGAACGGCGCCGCCAACAGCAACGGAAGAGCCAGTGGCGACCGAAGAGCCAATGGCAGCGGAAGAGCCCGTGGCGACGCCGATCGCAACAGAAGAGCCGGTGCCGGCGCCACGCCGCCGCCTGTTCGAGCCGGAACCGGCCGCGGCCGAGACCGATCGTCGGGATCCGGCCCGAGGCGATCCAGCAAAGCGCAATCCAACTCAGCGCGACCCGGCGGCGGCCGAAGACCACGTCGCCCCGGCCGTGCCCCAGGCCGAACGGCCGCCTGTGGCGCGCAGGCTCGGCTGGTTGCGCCACGGGGTGCCGGCTGGCCATCTCGACCCGGACGGCGCCGCACCACCGAGGCGGCCGGCCGGCGAGGCATCGTCGCGGCCGCACGGCGCTTCCGAGCGCCCCGCCGGGCCGCCGGCCGCCGATCAGCCGCGGCCGCGCCCGGGGGCCTCGGCGATCAAGCCCATAGGTGGCGGAATTCTTCGACGACGCTGAGATAGACGTCGCGCTTGAAGGGCACGATCCGCTGCACGAGCTGGTCGGGCTCGAGCCAGCGCCAGGCGCAGAACTCGGGATGGTCGCCGTCGATCACGATGTCGCGGTCGCTGCCGGTGAATCGAAAGGCGAGCCATTTCTGCGTCTGGCCGCGATAGCGACCCTGCCACATCCGCCGCGCGATGTCGGGCGGCAGATCGTAGGAACGCCAATAGCGGCTCTCGGCGATCAAACGTGCCCGGTCGGTGCCGACCTCCTCCTCGAGCTCGCGCAAGCCCGCCTCGGCCGGCGTCTCGCCCGGATCGATGCCACCCTGCGGCATCTGCCAGGCCTCGGCCCGGGTATCGCAGCGCTGCCCGACGAACACCCGGTTTTGCACATCGAGCAGCAGAATCCCGACGCAAGGCCGATAGCCGGGCTTGGCCGTCTCGGTCACCACGCAGGTCATGCCACGCCCCCTTACCCTTGCGCCGCCGAAGCAGGCCGCAGCCATCGGCGCATCAGCGAAGCGCCAGAAGACAGCCGACGGCAATCAAGTCGACACCCTTCCGCTCCAGGCTCAGCCAGCAATGCCCGAGGCCCTCGATGGTCAAAGAACGGGCCTCTTCGAACCAGGCGGCAACGCCGCCGCGCCGGACCGCCCCCGGGAGCACGCCGCGAGCAACACGCGCTGCCCCGGCCACCGACCCGAGTGTCACCGGACCGGCCGACGAACGAGCCGTTTTGCGCATCGAGCATCAGGCCCCCACGCAAGGGCAGTAGCCGGGCGAGCCCGTCTCGATCACGCCAGAGATCATGACCAAGCCCTGCGCCTGCCGGCTACCGGCGCAGCCCGCGTCAACTGCCGGACCACCACACCGCCAGGAGTTGGCCGACCGGGACGAGGCCGACATCCTTTTTGGCCAAGGGTTCGCGCCGATCCCCGACCGGTCGAAGACCGAGAAAGAGGCCCGGGCCGAGCCACCGCCGCCGCCGCGCCGGGCGGCACCCTCGAGCCAGCCGCGAGCAGCATCGAGCGCCCGGGCTCGAGCCAGGATGTCGCCGCACCGTCCGACCAATACCCGCTGTTGGGCATCGCGCAGTTGGATCCGGACGCAACAGTGAAAGCCGGGCCCCGGCCCTCTCGATGACGAAAAAACATG
>SLRI01000366.1 GCA_007131045.1 Rhodospirillales bacterium | reverse complement strand
TCGACGCCCCGCATTACGACCGCCAGGACTTGGCAAGGCTGGAGGAGCGGGTGGAGGCCCATCTCGACGGGCTGCGGGTCGCGGGCGAGGCCGGAAGGCTGACGGCGCAGGCGATGCTCGAGGCCAACCCCGAGCCGGGCGAGCTTTTCGCCGTCGCCGTCCTCGCCCTCAAGGCCGCCGACCGGTCGCACCTCGCCCCCCTGCTCGCGCTCGCCGAGGCAGCACCCGAGGCACGCCGCGGCCTCCTGGGCGCCATCGGCTGGGTCCCGACCACGACGCTCCGCCCCCTGGTCCAGGCCTGGCTCGACAGTGCCGATGGCTTCGAGCGCTTCCTCGGCCTCGTCGCCTGCTCGCACCACCGGGTCGACCCCGGCCACAGGCTCGCCCACTGGCTCGCCGACCCCGACCCCCTGGTCGCCGCCCGGGCGGCCAGGCTCGCGGGCGAGCTCGGCCGGATCGACCTGCGTGACGCCCTCGCCGCCGAGCGGAACACGACCCCCGAGGTCGCCGCATGGCGCGCTTGGTCGCTCGGTCTCCTGGGCGCGCCCGATGCCCTGCCCGAGCTCGAGCGGCTGGCCGAGGCCGGCTTCGCCCCGGCGCTGCAGGTAGCACTCCGCGCCATGCCCGCCAGCCGCGCCAGAAGCTGGCTGCGCCAGCTCAACGGCGATCCGGCCCAAGCCCGTCTGGTCGTCGAAGGCCTCGGCATCGTGGGCGACGCCCAGGCCGTCCCCTGGCTCATCGGCCGGATGGGCGACCCGACCCTGGCAAGGCTCGCCGGCGAAAGCGTCAGCCTGATCACCGGCATCGACCTCGCCTACGACGACCTCGAAGGCGACGCGCCGGAAGGCTACGAGCCCGGCCCGACCCCCGACCCCACCGACGCCGACACCGCCATGGACCAGGACGAGGACCTCCCCTGGCCCGACCCCGAGCTGCTCGAAGCCTGGTGGGAGAAAAACGCCGCCCGCTTCACGCCGGGCACCCGGCATCTCTTGGGCCGGCCGCTCGACGAGGCGGCGTGCGACGCGGCGTGGACGAGTGGCTTCCAGCGGCAGAGACGCGCGGCGGCCTACGAGCTGGCGGTGGGGCGGCAGCCCACTATTCTCCTGGCATGGCGGCAACGCCTCGACCGGTCGGGCTAGCTCACGACCACTTGTTGTTCTCGTCGAGGCCGATCGGCCAGTAGGCGATCTCCGTCAGGAAATCGACCAGCTCCTCCTCGTCGTCGTCCTCCAGATCCTCGACGAGAAACGTCAGCGGCTCGAGGAAATCGAGGCCCTTGGGATAGCGCTCGTCCTTGAGCCGCGCCACCTCGAGCCAATACTTGCGGATGAGATGGATCACACGCGGCTCGTGGACCAGCGGCCCCTCCTCGACATCGTGCCGCTCGCGCGCCGCCTCGAGGTCGATGCCCTCGTCCTGGGCGATCAGCTCGACCACGGCGTCGCGGGCCTTCGTCAGCTCGTCGTAGAGTGCCCGTAGCTCCGCCTTGTACTGGCGAAACAGCGGCGGGTAGGGATTTGCGTCGGCCATTGCAGCGCTCCTTCCACAAGCATTGACGTCTGCTCAACACTTCTCCGGGCGTTTGCCGAACCTCTCCTGGTGCATGCGCTGAAAAGCGCGGGACTTGCCGCTCTCGACATGCATCTCTTTGTTGATCCGGCCACTGGGCGAGCGCAGGCCGACGTTCCGGTACGCCTTGGCGTAGCAGTTCTGGCAGCGGGGCAGGAGCCGGTGATACTCCTCGTTGTCCTCGGGCGTGCCCGGCGTCGAGACCGCGTTGTTGCCGAACTGCTTGTCGTGGCAACCACCCTTGTACCAGCGCTCGACCAGCGACGGCTGGTGATCGGCGATGAACGGCCCGGCCTTGGGCGTCTTGCAGTTGCGCCGCCAGCACTTGGCGCCCCGCTTGTTGACGGCCGCCGTCTGCTGCGATGTCGGGGTCGAGTTGGCTTGCTTGCGGCTCCCCTTGGGCTTGCCCTTGGCGTTCTTCTCCCGATTGTACTTGCACTTGCAGGTCTTCTTCAACGAACGGGGCAGACTCATGTTCTCGAGTTCGGGGATGGTCAGGGTGTTGGGATTGGGGCTCGCGTGGTTCGATGTCGTGATGTCGAGATGCCGACAAGCGTTCTCGCCCTCGATCTTGAGATCCATCGACCACGCGGCGAAGTAGACCTTGCCGGTGATCTGATGGCTGATCACCCCCATCCCCCAGGCCTTGGTGGCCGCCTCGTCGCCGGTGCACTTCTTGAAGTACGAGCGGTTCTTCAGCATCACCTCCTTGCCGTTCACCTTGACCGAGCGGCTGCCCTTGGTGGTGTCGCTGCTGAACGAGCTCACCGGATAGGGAATTGGCAGCGGCCCGGCCGGCGGCGACGGCGGGCTCATGCAGACGTCGGGGAAGGCGGCGACGACCTTGCCCGAGCCGGACTTGCACGAGATCTCGTTGTTGTCGACGAAGACCTTGTTGCTCATGACCCGCCCTCACCCGCTACCCGGCGCAACACGATGGCCGCGCGCCCACCTTCCTCGCTGCTGCTTTGGCAGATGGCGAGCGGGCCCGGCGCGTAAGCCTTGGTGGCTGCGGCATGGGCCATGGCGACCAGAACACCGCCAGCCGCGGCACCGCAATCGCCGATCGAATCGGCCGGATGCCAGAGCGGAAACGCCTCCTTGTGCCGGCGCAGGAGTCTGGCAACGCAGAGCTCGGTTTCCTTGAAGAAGTACTGCTCACCGTTGACGTCGCTCAGGCGGTAGTCGATATCGAACAGATCCAGGCCGGCAGCCTCGAGCGCCCGGCCGACCGCCTGGACGAGCCCGTCGCCGCGTAGCGGCTGGGCGCGAACGGGGTTGGTCGCCTCGTCGCCCCGCCCGATCGCCACGATCTCGAGGCCGCTCGACATTGCTTCCGCTGCCACGATCTCGAGCGCCACTGCCGCTTCTCCCGGAATGAGGCCGTTCGTAACATCCTCGCATTTCAAGCGATCTTGGCGAAACAGCCAGCCGACACAGTCGAGATTGACCAGCGTGTCGACACCGGCGACCACGCAGCGCGCAAAGTGCCCGTCCCTGATCAGCTCGACGGCCCGGGCGATCGCCAAGGGAACACCGACCCGGCCCTTCGGCACGACGGCGGATTGGCTCGGGTGAAAGGTCCGGCCGAGCGTCCGCTCGAGCTGATCGATGAGATCCTCGACGAGACCGGGCGGTCGATCCGGGCGCACGGCGCTCGGCACGGCGACAAAGAGCGGCGCAGCGTTCAGCATCGCGTCGTCAAGATGCCGTGTGACCTCGCCCAGTGCCGGCGCCAGCAACCGCACAAAGCGATCGAAACCCGCGATCGGGATGGTCGGCACGAAGGCGGCGACGGCCTCGCGCGGCACCGGAAGGGGAAATGGCATATCCTTGAATGCGTTGATACCGGCGCGCATGGCCGCGAGCGAGGTAGCTGCCGAAAGGCCGACCGGCGTCACCATGCCGCACGCACCGACCATGATCACGGCGCGAGCTCGGCAAGTGACCGCACATAGCGCTTCCCGGTCTGCATCGCCCGGCGACGGCCCGCCGAGAGCTGGCCCACATGCACGGCTTCGATCTCGAAGATGTCGCGCTCCAGCGCCACATCCTGTCGCCAGACGATGACCATCCGATTGAGATCGGGCTCGATCAGGCAGGTGTCCGCCCGCGCCATCGTTTCGAGCGGCGATGCCCGACGGCGCAGCACCGTCACCGGCACCTCGACTTCCGGCAACCGGAACCGCCGATGGCCCTCCGGCGTCAGGCCCATCAGCACGACCTCGTCGCCGCCCGTGGGATAGTCGATCTGCTGGTCGGCGGGCGCCGCCTGGTAGTAGCGGTCGTCGAAGTCGGCGGGAAGGAACGGCGCCACGTCGGCGAGCCACTTGTCGTCGTAGGTGCCGGCACGGGCGACGCGCTCGGCGAAATTGCGGCCGATGGCGCCGAAGCTCATCGGCCGGTAGTTGCCCCAGGGGAGCTCGATCGGGTCATGCGTCTCCTCGGTGTTGGGGACGGGCCGGCCGACGATGGCGAGGTCGTGGCGGGCCTCGTGAAATCCCCGGCCGATCGGGTTGGCCATGTAGGCGCTGCGACGGGTCTCGTCGGGGTCGATCGGGTCCATGCCGCCGAAGGCGCGGTCATAGGTGATGGGCATGGTGACGAAGGGCGCGGGCGGACCCGGCCTCGGGCCGGCCGAGGTGCCGGTCCAGAGCCGGTCGCCGACGACGGTGAAGCTCTTGCGCATGCTGCCGAGCTGGAGGCCGACTTGCACCCGCTCGGTCGGCCGGCCGTCCGGGGCGTATGCCGAGCCGTTGAGCAGCACGTCGCAGCGCGGCTTTCTGAGCGCGAAATCGACCTCGTAGCGGGTGGCCGAGAAGCCGGGCTCGCCCCAGAACGCGTCGGCCATGACCAGTGG
>SLRI01000524.1 GCA_007131045.1 Rhodospirillales bacterium | reverse complement strand
TCAGGGTCGAGGCCGTGCACTACCGAAGCTCGCAGCCCTGGCCGTTCCCGCAGAGCCTGATGCTCGGCTTTCGCGCCGAAGCCCCGCTGGTCGAGCCGGTGATCGATCCGGCCGAGATCGAGGACGCCCGCTGGCTGCACCGATCCGAGCTGCTCGACCCGGAGAAGCGCCCGGTGCGGTTGCCCAATCCCGACAGCATCGCGCGTTTTCTGATCGAGGACTGGCTCTATTCGAGCTGACCGCCGAGCCCACCGCCCTCGGCGACCAACGGCAGCATCAGCCGGCCGGCCGCGGTCCGGGCGAAGCGCAGCGTCAAGGCCTTGCGCCGTGCCGCCGGCAGCGGCCGATGACAGGGCGGCCGGACGATCTCGCCGCCGAACCGATCGGCGAGGATCAGCCCCTCGGCCTCGGGCAACAGATCCCGCGGGAAATCGACGCCGACCGCAAAGTAGAAAAAATCGGCGAAGTCCAGGTATTCCGGCCATTTGCGGTCGACCAGGAAATCCGTCCGGCTGGACTTGATCTCGACCACGTGGATTTGACCGTCCCTGGCGACGCCGATCACGTCGACCCGCCGGCCCGTCGCGAGCGAGAGCTCGGTCAGTGCCCTGATGTCGCGCTCGGCGAACAGCCGGACGACGCCCTTGGCGATGTCCTGGGCCGGGCCACCCACGGCTTCGTCGTCACCCCGCATCGCCGCTGTGCCCTCCCGCCGTTTTGCTGCTGCTCGCACATCGATTCTTAACCTTTGGGGCCAATAATGACCACGGCCGGCGAAAGGGCGTGTCCGGCGCACGCTCGTGGCCGCCCGGTGGATCGTCGATCTCGAGGAGTGGTGCAGGAGCAATGGCGCAGGAACTGGTGGCGAGTGGTGCACCCTCCGCTGCATCATCCGGGACGAGCCGGCGCCGGATGGCGCTCTTGCAGCGCGGTGCGCAAGCGGCCGAGCAGCTGGCCGCCAGGGACGTGGTGGCACTGCAGCAGGATCCGTCGCCGGCGAACCGGGCGCTGGTCGCGCGCAAGTTCGGCGCCCAGTACGACGAGCTCGCGGAGAACGGCCCGCGGGATCTGGTCAAGGCGCTGCTGCACCTGCTGGTCGGCGACGTCGAGACCCAGGTCCGCCGCTCGCTGTCGCTCGCCGTGGCCTCCAGCGACAAGCTGCCGGCGCAGGTCGCGAGCCGGCTGGCGCGCGACCGGTTCGAGGTGGCCCGGCCCGTCCTGGAAGAGAGCCCGCTCCTCGACGATGCGGAGCTGATCGAGATCGTCCGCACCAACGCGTTGCAATACGCCTTGGCGGTCGCCGGACGCGAGCGGGTCTCCGAGCAGCTGGCCGATGCGCTGGTCGACACCGGCCAGCAGCCGGTGGTGGCGCGTCTCGTCGGCAATGCCGGGGCGGCGCTTTCCTGCAAGACGCTGCAGCGGGTGATGGAGGATTGGCGCGAGGACAAGCAGGTCCAGGAGCGGCTGGTCCGCCGGCCGGCGCTGCCGTTCGAGCTGCTCGAGCACATGGTCGGCGCGATCGGTGACCGGATCGAGTGGGAGCTCGTGCAGACCCGCAAGATGGACCCGCACGAGGCGCGCCGGCTGATGCAGGCGGTGCGCGAGCGGACGACCGTGGGCCTCACCGCCAAGGAGCACGGCGACCGCAAGCTCGAGCTGCACCTGCGCGAGCGCCTGAGCATCGGCGACCTGGGTCACGACGATCTCGTCCAGTTCCTGCGCGACGGCGACATCGCGGCCTTCGAGCAGACGCTCGGCCTGATGGCCCAGCTCGATCTGCGGACTATCCGCCGCTTCGCCTATATCGACGACCGCCGCTATCTCGCAGCACTCTGCCTCAAGGCCGGGCTCCCGGCGCCGCACTACCTGACCATCCGCATGGCGCTCGAGCTCGCCGGGCGCAGCATCGGCCCGGCCGGCGAAGACGACACCTTTTCGAGCGAGGCCATGCAGTTCATCCACCGCCAATACGAGGAGCTGCGCGGCAACCCGCAAAAGCTGGAGATCCTGTTCGCCGCATTCGGCTGAGCGCGCCCTGCCGGCGGGCGGGGCCAGGGCTCGAGGGCGCCGGCGCGACCGGCATCCACGCAGCAACCGACCTCGACCAACCCGCCACCGTCGATGCGCAGCCAATCGCCACCGCTGTCACCAGATGCGGGGCGCGTCGCCTCGTCACGGCGCGGCATCCGCAACGATGACCTCCCCGGACGTGGTGTAGCTGCAGGGCGACCACGAGCGGTTCTCCGGCAAGGTCGGGGTGTGACGATCAACCCGAACCCGACGCCTTCTGGAAGCCTTCTCTGATTGCGGTCGTCGGTGTCGAGCTACGCCGCTTCTCTTCGTTTCCACGTTCGGGTGGCTTCGCGCCTGCCGGTCAGGTCATGTCCCAGGGGGTGGTGTAGGTGGCGGTGGCCATCGGCTGTTCTCCGGTAAGGTCGGGTCGTGAGGATCAACCTGAACCGGAGCACCAAACCGATGATCAAGGAGACGATGGCCCTTCAGGGGCTGTTGGAGAAGACGTCCGACGCCGATCTGCTGCGTGAGATGCTCGGCTTCGCCGCCGAGCGGCTGCCTCCCGGGTCTCCTGGCCCGGGCTGCTCTGCAGGCGGCCTCCGCGGCGCTGCTGCTCGCCGAGGGAGCTCGACCTCGGCGGCAAGACCGGCGCGGCGTGGGGCGAGAAGAGCGCGGAGCGGCTTGCGCAGCGCAGCGGCTACCGCGATCGGGTCTGGGAGACGCGGGCCGGAACCATCGAGCTGCGCATCCCCGAGCTCAGAAAGGGCTCGTATTTCCCGGGTTTTTTTGGAGCCGCGGCGTCTGGCCGAGAAGGCGCTGACCGCTGTCATCCATCGCGCGCCAGCAGGCCGCGCGATTCAACCCTGGAAGGGTCGCGGTCAGGAGACCGCGACGGGGAGGCTCATATTCAAGGCATCTCGACCCGGTCGGTGGACGACCTGGTCAAGGCTCTCGGCATGACCGGCATCTCGAAGAGCCGAGTCTCCAGGCTCTGCGAGGACATCGACGCCGGGGTGGGGGAGCGCGTCGGCGCGTTCCTCGACCGTCGGATTCGCCTCCAGGGCCTGCTGGCCCTGTCCCTTCCAGGGATCGGATCGAGGGCCTTCTGGCCCTCGATGGCGACCGGCCGTATATTGGGATCGATGCGACCTACGTGAAGGTGCGCCAGAACGACCGGATCGTCCCACCCCGAGGCGGCGGGCCGCTTCGGGGACCCCGGGGTCTCCGTCGCCGCGATCATCGCCGTCGGTGTCGACACCGACGGCCGGCGCGAGGTGCTCGGCATGACGATCGGCACTTCGGAGGCCGAGACCTTCTGGACCGAATTCCTGCGCCAACGCCGGAGAGCAAGCCGGGCACAGCTCAGCTACACCACGCGGTGGGACACGATCGCCGGTCACGCGCTTCTCTTCGCCGTCGACGCTAGATCGCCGCATGATGGAGCCAGGAGAGCGGGGCTTCTCGAGTCGTTTTCGACCTTGCGGGCTGGGCCCGACGATTCAGAATGCTCCCGAGATGCCAGGGGCGAGATCGTCACGCCCATCGTCCCCACTCGGGCCGAGCCGCCTCACCCTCGCCGGCGAACTGGTGCCGGTCTCTCGACGTCCGCCGTTTCGGGACACGGCCTCTTCGCCGAAGCGAAAGTGCGCGCGATCGACCCCCATTCGGTGCAGGATCGCGGTGAGCGTCCTGGCAATCCCGCAGCCCCACTGGACGCTGCATCGACCGCCGACCAACTCCTCGCACTTGCTCACGGCCCTGCTCATGATATGCCTCATGAACTTCTCGGACAGGCTCTGAATGGCCAGCAATTCATCCGATCTCCGAAGGAGACAGGCCCTGGAGGCTCTGGAGACGATGGGCATCGAGATGATGGCCCTGGAGGGCTTGTTGGAGAAGACGTCAAACGCCGACCTGTCGCGCGAGATGCCGGGATTTGCCGCCGAGCGGCTCATCGAATTGGATGTCGGCAGCAAGACCGGAGCGGCATGGCGCCAGAAGAGCGCGGATCGGCCGGCGCAGCGCCGTGGCCACCGCGACCGGGTCTGCAAGACGCGGGCCGTGACGATCGAGCTCGTGCATCCCGAAACTGCGCAAGGGCTTCATGTTTCGCGGGTTCTTTGGAATGGGGCCAGGGCGGCAGGCCGAGAAGGTGCCGACCGCGATCATCGATCGCGCCAGCAGCCCGCCCGATCCAATCCTGAAAGGATCGATGTCCGAAAATATCGACGCCGAGACTCACATTCGGGGGATCTCGACGCGCACGAGGGCTCGAGGCCGCCGTGTCGAAGGTCTCCATCGCGGACCCCTCTAGGGCCTCCTGGCCGGCGCCTTGCGGCTCGCGCAGAACGACGAATGGGCCGTTCAGAGTGCGCGCCACATGGCCCCGAGACCATCGCCCAGCTCGGCGATGATCCCGCC
>SLRI01000476.1 GCA_007131045.1 Rhodospirillales bacterium | reverse complement strand
GCCCAGGTCTTCAAGATCCACCTGAAGAGCAGCAAGCTCACCGCCCTCGACTACACCGGCTTCGACGACCACCCCCTGCCACGCCTCCACCAGCGGGTGAAGATCGACCTCAAGCGCCAGCGCATCGACGTCTTCGACTACACCCGGACCAAGGAAGCACAAGCCCTCTACCTGAAATCCCGCCTCCTGCCGAAAGCTCACCCCGACCACGAGCGCCAAACCGCCTTCGACGCCGACCTCCTCGCCACCGGCCTCTTCGACTTCACCGGCCACGGTCCACCGCTCGCCGACTTCGCCCGAAAGCTGAAGCGCCACAACCTGACCATCGACGGCCATCGCCTCGTGCGCCGCGAATAAAACTCGACCACCGAAACCCTCGCAAACAAAACCCATCCGGCCGGCGACCATGGGGACTGCAATGGCGCCATTGCTGAACGATATAGATCCGGTGGGGGTGGGGAGGGGGCGCGAGGCCATGTTGCCCCAACTCGCCAATGAGGTGCCGATGAGCTAGCCGGCGATCAACGGAATGAAAGAGCTGTTGCCGCCCGTAGCAGGCTCATCCCGCCGCTACCGTGCACGGCTTTTCCACCGCCGTTCTCACAGTCCGCGCCGCACTGGCGTAGGACGCGATCAGCCGACCGTGGCGGAGCAGCAGCTGTTCGAACATGCTCTCCTCCCTCTTCCCTGGTCGCGTAACCGCTTCCATCAGTCATTGTCCAGGGGCGGGACGTCCCGCGGCCGACCCGTCGCAAGTCGAATCGGATGCTCGGCACGCAACGCCCGCCACAGTTTAGGCGCATGTCGGCGCGCCGATGATAGCGCTTTCAAGCCTATTGCGAATAGCGCACATGTTGCCCAACTCGATAGCAAGGGCAACGTCAGTGATTCGACAGTTCGACGACAATGGCGATCGAGGGGGGTGGTCGGCGCCGCGGTATCGGCGATCTGCCACGCCATCGCCCCTGATCCCGACCACGGTGCGCCCAGCACCTTGCCGCTGCAGTAGCGATCGAGCATGGAACATAGAGGGTATTCCGCCACGCTACGCCATCCGCCTGGGCGATCTCCGCCACTGGCATGTCATCACCGTCAGCTGCCCCGCCTGCGGCCACAAAGGCCGGCTGGACGCCACGGCGCTCGGCCGCGGCCAACTAGACTACACCCGGCTCATGGACCTCGAGCGGAAGCTGCGCTGCCATGGTTGCGCCAATCGAGAAGGCAACCGGATCCTGGTGACGATGGCGTCGCGGGAGTAGCGATCGCCGACCCGCCGGAAGTCCTTCGCCGACCCCGGAAAAAGCTTAGCCTTACCTCCTGGCCGGCATGCGGCAAGATCAGCTCATCGGACGACGCGGACCACCAGCCGGGGAGGCCCCGGCAAGGTCGCAAGAGCGGAACCCGAGCCACACCATCCAACCCAGGAGACGACCGATGCAGACGCTCAAGATCACCGCCGCCGCCTTGACCCTCTCGCTCCTCGCCGCTCCGCCGTTGACAGTCCCTGCGGCTACGGCCCTTACCGGCAGTTGACCCGTCTCGGCTGCACCTGCCGAATTGTGACACCGAGCCGGACGCCGAAGACCCCGGGCGAACGGATCAAGAATGACGTTCGCGACGCCGAGAAGTTGGCGCGTCTCTGCCGGGACGGTGAGCTGACATTCGTCTGGGTGCCGGATCCTGTGCAAGAAGCGATGCGGGACTTGGTTCGGGCGCGATACCTCGCTGCCAAGGACGTACGGCACGCCCGGGCACACGTGCAGATGTTTCTCCTCAAGCAAGGCGAACGGTATCCGGCGAAGTCCTGGACCTTACGCCATCGTGTATGGCTGGCCGATCGCCGCTTCGAGCATCCGGGGCAACAGATCGCTTTCCAGAGCTTCATCAATCGCGTCGAACAGGCGGAGGCACGCAAGAAGGAGGTCGAGAACCAGATCGCCAAGCTGACCCGGGAATGGTCACTCCACCCCATCGTCCTGCGATCCAAGCAATGACGGGTGTCGGCCTGGTTCTGGCGGCTACGCTGGTCGCCGAGATCGGTGACTTTTCGCGTTTTCGCCACGCCGCGTCACCTCATGGCCTATCTGGGCATCGTGCCGGGCGAGCACTTGAGCGGTGCCCGGATCAGGCAGCGCGGCATTACCAATACCGGCAACTGTGCCGCAAGGTCCCTACTGTTCGACGCCGCGTGGAGTTACCGGACTACGCCGAAGGTCGGCCAGTGGCAGCTCGCCCATCGGCCCGAGGTCGACTAGGCCTACAAGGACATCGCCTGGAAGGCCCAGCTGCGCCTGCACGGCCGCTACAAGAAGCTGCTCGCCCGCGGCAAGTGCAGCAACGTGGCGATCGCTGCCGTTGCGCGAGAGCTGGTCGGCTACATCTGGGACATCGCCCGCCGCGCAGATCCAACCGCGGCCTGATCGCGAAAGAGAGAAACTTGCTGGAGGTTCAACGACCTAAAACAAAAAGAGAACATCCGCCGCTCTTGTTTCCCGGGCGAATCCCCGCGCGCCTCGTCGGGGATTCCCGGTGCCCCGTCCCGGCCTCTAAACGATTGCAAAACCTAGCGATTGATGGTGGAGCCGATCGGGATCGAACCGACGACCTCCTGCTTGCAAAGCAGGCGCTCTCCCAGTTGAGCTACGGCCCCAGATAACGACTGCCCCTATATGGGCAATCCGGTCGAGGGAGCAAGGGCTTACCGACGCTCCGGCAGGCAGGCTTCGGCGAACGCCCGCATCGCCTGGCCACGGTGGCTGAGCCTGTCCTTCTCGGCCGGGGTGAGCTCGGCCATGCTGCGGCTCTCGCCGTCGGGCACGAACATCGGATCGTAGCCGAAGCCGCCGCTGCCGCGCGGGGTCTCGAGCAGCGTGCCGTCCACCCGCCCCTCGAAACAGACGACCTCGCCGTCCGGCCAGGCGAGGCAGACGACGGTGAGAAAGGCCGCCCGCTTGTCGGCGGCGGCGAAGCTGCCGAAGCGCGTCGCCAGGGCATCGCGGATCCGCGCCATCGTCGCCGGGTAGTCCTGCTCGGGCCCGGCCCAGCGGGAAGAATGGACGCCTGGCGCACCGTCGAGGCCGGCGACGCTCAGCCCGCTGTCGTCGGCGAGGCTCGGCAGACCCGTGGCCTCGGCCGCCGCTAGTGCCTTGATCGTCGCATTGCCCCGGAAGTCCGCTGCGGTCTCCGCCGGCTCGGCGAGGCCGAGGTCGCGGGCCGAGCGCAGGCTGATGCCGCTGCCGGCCAGCAGCCCCTCGAGCTCGCGGATCTTCTTGGCGTTGTGCGAGGCGAGCACCACGGTGCCGCCGGAGAGCCGGCGGCTCATCGCGCCCGGGCGACCGTGACGGCCGCCTGCTGCAGCTCGACCAGCTGGCGGATGCCGGCAGCGGCAAGGGCGGTGAGGACCGCGAACTCCTCGGTGGTGACCGGCCGCTCCTCGGCGGTCATCTGCACCTCGACGATCCCGCCACGGCCGGACAGCACGAAGTTCGAATCGGCCTCGGCGGCGCTGTCCTCGACATAGTCGAGATCGAGCAATGCCTGGCCGCCGACGATGCCACAGGAGACCGCGGCCACGGCGTCGGTCAGCGGCAGGACCGGGATCAGCGCCTTCTCGACCAGGCCGGAAAGGGCGCGGTGGAGGGCCACATAGGCGCCGGTAATGGCGGCGGTGCGGGTGCCGCCATCGGCCTGCAGCACGTCGCAATCGACGACGATCTGCCGCTCGCCCATGGCCTCGAGGTCGGTGACCGCGCGCAGGCTGCGGCCGATCAGCCGCTGGATTTCCATGGTCCGCCCGTTCTGCTTGCCGCGTGCCGCCTCGCGCGGCGAGCGGCTGTGGGTCGAGCGCGGCAGCATGCCGTACTCGGCGGTGACCCAGCCGCGCCCCTTGTTGCGCATGAAGGGCGGCACCTTCTCCTCGATCGTAGCGCAGCAGAGGACGTGGGTGTTGCCGAACTTCACGAGGCAAGAGCCCTCGGCGTAGGGGCTCCAGCCCGGCTCGAGGACGATCTCGCGCAGTTCGTCGGCAGCGCGGCCGCTTGCCCGCATGCGATGTTCCCTTCCCGCCCGAAGACACGGCGGCGGCCATCCCGTCACCCGTCTCGATCGGCCGCGGGGTTAGCGCATCCCCTGCGCCCTGGCAAATCGGCCGGCCGACGCTGCCGACCAACGGCCCGGCCCTCGCGAAGCGCGGAAAACGCCGGTCTTAATTCTACTGTGTCATAAATTCTTGTAGTGTGTCAGGATATCTCGCTAACCGGCTGATCGTGTTCATCCATTGGGGCGATTGTAATGTCCGAACTCGACGAATTCGAAGCCTATATCGCCGAGCTCGCGACGGCGCTCGGTCATGCCGACCGCGAGGTGCCTTTCCGCGGCTACACGACTGGATTGTTGTTGCCGCTCGAGCGCAAGAGCGTCGAGCCGATGGCGGCGCGGGT
>SLRI01000387.1 GCA_007131045.1 Rhodospirillales bacterium | reverse complement strand
CTCGTCGACTACGTCCTGCGCTATCCCGAACGTGACATCGGCCGGCCGCGGCTTCGGCCGATGACCATCATGTTCACCGACATCTCGGGCTTCACCAGTCTCGCCGAGGACCTCGACCCCGAGGCGGCGGGGACCTTGCTCAACGCGCATTTCGCCGACCTCGAGGCCTGTATCCGGGCCACCGGCGGGGTGATCGACAAGTACATGGGCGATGGGCTCCTGGCCTTCTGGGGGGCGCCGGAGCCGGTGAGCGACCACCAGCGGCGCGCGGTCGAGGCAGCGCTCGCCATGGTGCGGGCGGTGCGCGCCCGCAATGCCGAGGCCGCGACTCCGCTCAGGCTCAGGATCGGCATCGCCTCGGGCGAGATCCTGGTCGGCGACCTCGGCGCACCGACACGCACCAACTACACGGTGATCGGTGACCCGGTGAACCTCGCCCAACGGCTTTTGGAGATCGGCCACCTGGTGGCCCCGGAGCATGTCACGGTGATCGTCACCACCGCCGCCTGTCTCGCCGAGGTCGAGGCCGAGGCGCGCCCGCCGACCCGCTCGCTCGGCCAGCACCAGGTGCGCGGCCGGCACGGGCCGGTCGAGCTCGTCGAGGTGCTCGACAGCGCGGCCGAGCGGGGGACCGCGGTGCCGCCGGTCGCAGCGATGCCGGCCGAGATGTCGCCCAGGCAATGAACGGGCTCGCTTCGGGCCTCGTCTGGCTCGGCCGGCACGCCGGCCCGCTGTTCTTCTTCGGCGTCTTCTCCGGGGTCGTGGCACCGCCGCTCGCCAGCCTGCTCCAGCCCTTGCTGCTGCCGGCGATCCTCCTGCCGTTCGTGGTCGCTCTCTTGAAGCTGGAGCCCCGGGTCTTGTGGCAGCATGCGCGGCGGCCGGCGCTGATCATCGGTCTCGTCGCCTGGTCGCTCGCCGGCGCCCCGCTGTTGACCGCCGTCGTCGTCTGGCCGCTCGGGCTCGAGCCCGAGGTGGCGGCGCTCTTGGTGACCACCGCGGCCTGCGCACCGTTGATGGCATCGGGTGCCCTGGCCTTGCTGCTCGGCCTCGATGTCACCCTGGCGCTGCTCGTGGTGGTGCCGGCGACCGCGCTCGTTCCGTTGACCGTGCCGCCTCTGGCCCTCTGGCTCGCCGGGCTCACCATCGACCTGCCGGCGGCAGCCCTCGGTCTTCGCCTGGCGGCGCTGATCCTGGGATCTGCCGTGCTCGCCCTGGCCTTGCGCCGCTGGCTCGGGGTCGAGCGGCTGGCGGCCGGCGGGGCGGTGCTCGACGGCCTCGCCGTCTTCGGCCTCGTCGTCTTCGCCGTGGCGGTCATGGACGGCTTTACCGTGACCGCCCTCGACCGGCCGGGCTTCGTGGCCCTGATCGTGCTTGCCGTCTTCGCGCTCAATGCCGGCCTGCAGGCGCTCACCGTGCTCTGCCTCTGGCCCTTCGTCGCCCACCGCATCGCGCTGACCGCCGGGCTGGTGGCCGGCAACAACAATCTCGGCCTCGTGCTCGCCTCGGTGATCGATACCGCACCCTCGACCATGCTGGTCTTCGTCGCCGCCGCGCAGTTCCCGATCTACCTCTTGCCGATCGTCCAACGCCGTCTCTACCGACACTTGCTGGACCACGACCGACGAGGTTGAGAAACGACTTGCTTGCGGCGAATGGCTGCAATGTCCCGGCGGGGGTCGCCGTTGCCGATGGCCGGTTGTATAACCCTGCCGTACATGAACCAGCGAGCCGTAGACGCGCCGCCGACACTCGTCGATCGCCGCTACCGGCCACGACCGAACCACGAACAACCGAGGGGGATCTCTCAATGACCGATATCGTCATCGTCGCAGCGGCCAGGACCGCGGTCGGCAGCTTCAGCGGCGGGCTGTCGACCGTGCCGGCGCATTATCTCGGCCAGACCGTCATCCAGGGCGTGCTCGAGCGGGCCAAGGTCGAGGCCGGCGAGGTCTCCGAGGTGATCCTCGGCCAGATCCTGACCGCGGGCCAGGGCCAGAACCCGGCACGCCAAGCCTCGGTCAATGCCGGCGTGCCGGTCGAGGTCCCGGCCTACGGCGTCAACATCCTCTGCGGCTCGGGCCTCAAGTCGGTCGCCATGGGCGTGCAGTCGATCAGCCAGGGCGACAGCTCGATCGTCGTCGCCGGCGGCCAGGAGAGCATGAGCCAGGCGCCGCACGTGGCGCATCTCAGGAACGGCCAGAAGATGGGCAGCGTCGAGTTCATGGACACCATGCTCCGCGACGGCCTGCTCGACGCGTTCCAGGGCTACCACATGGGCACCACGGCCGAGAACGTGGCGCAGAAGTGGCAGATCACCCGCGACGAGCAGGACAAGTTCGCCGTGGCCTCGCAGAACAAGGCCGAGGAGGCGATCAAGGCCGGCCGGTTCAAGGACGAGATTCTGCCGGTGACGATCAAGACCCGCAAGGGCGACGTCGTGGTCGAGACCGACGAGTACCCGCGCGCCGGGGCGACCGTCGAGAACATGGCCAAGCTGCGCCCGGCCTTCTCCAAGGACGGCACGGTCACCGCCGGCAACGCGTCCGGGATCAACGACGGCGCCGCCGCCGTCGTCCTGATGACCGCATCCGAAGCCCAGAAGCGCGGCCTCACCCCCTTGGCTCGCGTCGCCTCCTGGGCGCAGTCCGGCGTCGATCCCTCGATCATGGGCACCGGGCCGATTCCGGCTTCCAGAAAGGCGCTCGAGAAGGCCGGCTGGAAGGTCGACGACCTCGATCTCGTCGAGGCCAACGAGGCCTTCGCGGCGCAGGCCATTGCGGTCAACCGCGACCTCGGCTGGGATACCGACAAGGTCAACGTCAACGGCGGGGCGATCGCTATCGGCCACCCGATCGGCGCATCGGGCGCCCGGGTCCTCGTCACCTTGCTGCACGAGATGCAGAAGCGCGACTCCAAGAAGGGCCTCGCCACGCTCTGCATCGGCGGCGGCATGGGCATCGCCATGTGCCTCGCGCGCGACTGATCCGCTGACGACCGGCCGGCGGTCGCTGGCGGCCGCCGGCCGGGTTGACTTTCCGCCATCCTTCGCGACTGTAACCGCGACGTGGTGTGCAAACGACAAGAGGGAGGACGAATAATGGCACGTGTAGCGCTCGTGACCGGTGGCAGCCGCGGTATCGGTGCCGCCATCTCCACCGCCCTGAAGGCAGCCGGCTACAACGTCGCGGCCAACTACGCCGGCAACGACGAGGCCGCCAACAAGTTCAAGAGCGAGACCGGCATCCCGGTCTACAAATGGAGCGTCGCCGACTACGCCGCCTGCGTCGAGGGCATCAAGAAAGTCGAAGGCGACCTCGGCCCCGTCGACATCCTGGTCAACAATGCCGGCATCACCCGCGATGCGATGTTCCACCGGATGACACCCGAGCAGTGGAACGAGGTGATCTCGACCAACCTCAACGGCGTGTTCAACATGACCCATCCGATCTGGCCCGGGATGCGCGAGCGCAAGTTCGGCCGGATCATCATGATCAGCTCGGTCAACGGCCAGAAGGGCCAGGCCGGGCAGAGCAACTACTCGGCCGCCAAGGCCGGCGATATCGGCCTGGTCAAGGCGCTGGCCCAGGAAGGTGCCAGGGTCGGGGTCACCGTCAACGCCATCTGCCCGGGCTACATCGGCACCGAGATGGTCCGCGCCATCGACGAGAAGGTCTTGAACGAGCGGATCATCCCGCAGATCCCGATCGGCCGTCTCGGCGAGCCCGAGGAGATCGCCCGCAGCGTCGTCTTCCTCGCCAGCGACGACGCCGGCTTCTTCACCGGCTCCACACTCTCGCCCAACGGCGGCCAGTACATGGTCTGAGCGGCACCGCCCGGCGTCACTTGTTCAGGCGCCGGGAATTGCTGCGGGCTTTGCGCGTATAGGGCTTGAGGCCGGCGGTCGCTGCGCGCATCAGCGCCGGCGCGTCGGTCGCGAGCAGCGCGTTGGCGCGCCACGCGTCGAACAGCGAATCCATGACGGCGATCGGCTTCTCGCTGGTCATGCGCCAGGCCTCGGCGTGGGGAAAGGCACCGCCGGTCGCCATGGCAACGCCGACCTGCTGCAGCCGCGCATTGATCGTCATCGCACTGTAAAAGCCGGTCTCGACCATCGACATCCAAAGGCGCCAGGCATCGAGGTAGAGCTTCGGATCGGCGAGCTTGCCGGTCGACGGATTCTTCGCATAGGGCATGAACACGGGCATCGGCTCCGCTTGGTGGGGAAAACTCGGCGCAACAACCGCCGACGAAGCGTGTTGGTGCTGCGCCCAATTGGCGCAGCAGCCCGTCGGCCGTCGCCAGCAGCGATACGACTGCGACAGCACCGCTTCGAGGCCGGGCGGCGATGGCGGCGTTCCGCGCTCGCGCCGCGCCCCGGTTCGCGGTAAATCCCTCCTCGCGGGCCGCGTCCGGCGGCCGGAGCGTGCGAGGAGATGGGATG
>SLRI01000090.1 GCA_007131045.1 Rhodospirillales bacterium | reverse complement strand
CCGCTGGCGCAAAGTTCCGAGGGGGCGCGGGGGAAATCATTTCCCCCGATTTCTTCATCAAGCCGCCTGCTGGCCGCTGTCCAGCTCGCTCGCGAGTGCCGCGAAGCGGCCGAGCACCGTCGCGATCTGGGCCGGCTCGTGGGCGGCGGAGACGCTGCAGCGGAGCAGGCAGGCGCCGTTCGGGGTGCCGCCGGGCAGTGCGAGGTTGACGTAGACGCCGGATTCGATGAGGCGGTTCCAGGCCATCACCGCGGTGGCCTCGTCGGGCATGCGGATGGCGACGATCGGGCTCAGGGCTGAGCAGATGTTGAAGCCCAGAGCTTCCAGGCCCGAATGGAGCTGCTCGGCATTGGCCCAGATACGCGAGCGGAGCTCGGGCCGGGCCTCGATCTGGCGCAGCGCTTCGCCGACCGACGCCATGGTGGCCGGGCTCGGCGAGGCGCTGAACATGTAGGGGCGCGACGCCAGGCGCAAAAGGTCGAACTTCGGGTGGTCGGCGACGGCGAAGCCGCCCGAGGCGCCCAGGCTCTTGGAGAAGGTGCCGACGATGAAGTCGACATCCTTCTCGACCCCTTGCGCTTCGGCCACGCCGCGGCCGTGCTCGCCGTAGACGCCGAAGGAGTGCGCCTCGTCGACCAGGAGCCAAGCGCCGTGCTTCTTCTTGACCTCGACGAACTCCTTCAGGGGCGCGGTGTCGCCGAGCATCGAATAGAGGCCTTCGACGATCACCAGCTTGCACTGGCCCTTGCCCTCGAGGCGGGTCAGCCTGCGGTCGAGATGCTCGGGGTCGTTGTGGCGGAAGACCACGGTCTCGGCCGGGCTGAGCTTGGTGCCGTCCCAGATGCTGGCGTGGCTGTCGGCATCGGCCAGGATGACGTCGTCGGGGCCGGCGAGGCCGCAGATGGTGGCGAGATTGGCCTGATAGCCGGTGGTGAAGACGATCGCCTTCTGGCGGTCGAAGAAGCGGGCGAAGGCGGCCTCGAGGCGGGTGTGCCGGTCGTAGGTGCCATTGGCGATGCGCGAGCCGGTGGTGCCGGTGCCGTCGGCCTCGAGCGCCTGCTTGGCGGCCTCGATGCAGGCCGGATCGAAGGTCAGGCCGAGATAGTTGTTGGTGCCGACGAGGATGGTGTGGCGTCCCTCGATCAGCGCCTCGGTCGCCGAGACGATGCGATCGACCTCGACGCCGAAGGGATCACCGCCGATGCCGAGCAGGGCCCGGTGCCGGTCTTCGATGGTCGCGTATTTGTCGAAGATATCCATGGCCATGCACTTTCTCGAAAATTACCCTGCGAATGCCCGCTCGTCCGCGGGCTCAGATCTTCTGCAATTCGCCGGCGGCGAGGTCGATCAGGTCACCGATCGTCCGCAGCTCGCCGACCTGGTTCATCGGGATGTCGATGTCGAACTTGTCCTCGATCTCCATGATCAGGTCCATCGCCGCCACCGAATCGATGTTCAGGTCGGCACCGATCTCGGTCGCCCGGCCGAGCGGCTTGCCCTCGGGATTGTAGCGCTGCATCAGCGCCATGATCTCCGCCTCGATCTTGTCGACCACGTTCCGTCTCCTGCCGTGTTGCCACGCCCGCCCCAGGGGCCGCACCAGCGCTCGCCCTCAGTCTAGAGCCAACCGGCCTTCTTGTACCAGTCGAGGGTCGACCCAAAGCCTTCCTCGAAGGTGATGCGCGGCGACCACGAAGACAATGGCGGCCCCTTCGCGAGCCACTGCCCGTGCGCGAACTCGCCGAGCTTGTCGAGCGACAGCGGCAGATCGAGGCCGAAGCGCCGGGCCAGCGCGTCGGAAAGCCGCGCCGGCTGGTGCAGGAAGCGGGTCGCGATGCGGATCGTCTGCACCCGCCGGCCGGTCGTGCGGCCGGCGATCGCCGCGAGATCGGCCCAGCCATAGCCGCCCGGATGACCGTCGTCGGGCTCGAGCAGCGGCGGCAGGCGGAAGCCGCCGGCGAGGTCGGCTGCGATCAGGTCGACCAGATCGTGGACGTGGATCAGCGAGAAGCGGGCGCCGCGCGGCCCGGGGGCGACGAGCAGGCCCCGGGCGAGCTGCTTGAAGATCAAGAGCGTGGCCCGATCGCCGGGACCGTAGACGGCAGGCGGGCGCAGGATGGTCACCCGCTCGGCGCCGAGGATCTCGCGCGCCACGCTCTCCGCCCTGCGCTTGCTCGCAGCATAAACCGAGACCTCGGGGTGCCGGGCGGCGAGCGACGAGACCAGCAGCAGCCGGCCGCTGCCCGGGGCCATCGCACGCGCCAGCCGTTCGGTGCCTTCGACATTGACCCGCGCGAAGGCCGCGGAATCGGCGCTCTTGACCAGCCCGGCCAAGTGGACGACCAGCTCGGCGCCGTCGACCAGGGCAGCGAGCGCCGCTTGGTCGGCGAGGTCGCCGGTGATGGTGGTGGTCCCGTCGATCTCGCCCTGCCGCGAGAGGGCGCGCACTGGGCGGCTGCTCTCCGAGTGGTCGCGGCGCAACCGCTCGATCAGCTGTCGGCCGACGAAGCCCGTGGCACCGGTGATGGCGACGGAGGCCGCCATCAGGCGTGGTTCGGGGCGGCCGGTGGCTGGTCCGACGGCAGGCTGTCGCGGTCGCTCATCGGAGCAGTCTGGCAGAAGCCCGAGCAGAGTCTAGCTCGCCGCGGCGAGGAGCGGGGCGTCGTGCGGGACGGCGGCCGCGGCCCCGGTCTCGACGTCGCGCAGCACACCCCGCTGGTAGTGGTCGCGGGCGGCGGCCCGGCTGAGCTTGCCCGAGGTGGTGAAGGTCAGCGAGCGGGGGGCTGCGAGCACCACCTCGCACTCGACGCCGGCCGTCCGGTTGACGACGGCGGCGACCAGCTGGCGCAGCGTCGCCTGCTCGGCCGGCTTCTGCAGCCGGCACTCGACGACGACGACGAGCCGCTCGCGATCCTGGTCGTCACCGACCGAGAAGGCGGCGACGTCGCCGGCGCGCACGGCATCGAGCTTCTCGACCGCCCACTCGATGTCCTGCGGCCAGATGTTGCGGCCGCCGACGATGATCAGGTCCTTGGTCCGGCCGGTCACCACCAGCTCGCCGCCGATCCTGTAGCCCATGTCGCCGGAATCCAGCCAGCCGTCGCCCTTCAAGACGGCGGCGGTCGCCTGCGGGTTGCGGAAATAGCCCTGCATCAGGCTCGGGCCCTTGATGCAGATGCGGCCGACCTGCCGGTCGGCCAGGGCCTCGCCCGATTCGCCGCGGATCTCGATGGCGTAGCCCGGCATCGGCGAACCGCAGACGACGAAGCTGCGGCTGGCGGCCGGCGGCAGCGTTTCGCCGGCCGGCAGCGCCAGGTGGTGCCGCTCGAAGGTGTCGCCCTTGGCCACCCGGTCGACCCGCACGCCACGGCCGAGCGGGGCGAAGGTGACAGCCAGCGTCGCCTCGGCCATGCCGTAGCTCGGCACGAAGGCGCGGGCGTCGAATCCGGCCGCCGCGAAGGTGTCGGCGAAGGCGGCAAGGGCCTGCGGCCGGATCATCTCGCCGCCGATGCCGGCGACCCGCCAGGAGGCGAGGTCGAACGCACGGCCGCTGCCGTTGGCGGCGCGCCTGGCGCAGAGCTCGTAGCCGAAGGTCGGGCCGAACGAGATGGTGCCCTTGTAGCGCGAGATCAGCTCGAGCCAGACCAGAGGCCGCCGGGCGAAGGCCGTGGTGCTCAGGTAGTCGACCGAGATCTGGGTCATCACCGGGGTCAGGCAGCAGCCGACCAGGCCCATGTCGTGGTAGAGCGGCAGCCAGGAGGTGCAGCGGTCGCCCGGCCGCAGCGCCAGGCCGTCGACGGCGATCGCCCGGGCATTGGCGGCGAGCGCCGCCTGGGTGACCAGGACGCCGCGCGGAAAGCTGGTGCTGCCGGAGCTGTACTGGATGTAGCAGACGTCGTCCGCGCCGAGGGGGGTCAAGGGCGCCTCGGCGGCCGGCCGGTCCATCAGCTCGGCCACGGTCAGGGCGAGCTCGACCTCGGTGCCGAACACCGCCTCGCGCAAATGGCCGATGAGCTCCGGGCCGGCCATCGCGGCCCGGGCGCCGGCGGCCGTGAGCATCCCGCGCAGCCGCTCGACATAGGCGTCCTTGCCGCCGAAATTGATGCTGAGCGGCAACGGCACGGGCACGAAGCCGGCATACTGGCAGGCGAAGAAGACGGTGAGGAAGTCGGGCGAGGTCTCGGCGATGATGCCGATCCGGTCGCCACGCTCGAGCCCGGTGCCGAGCAGCCGTGCGCCGAGGTCGCGAGCACCTTCGCGCAGCTCGCGATAGGAGAGGGTGGTCTCGAGCGAGCCGCGGCTGGAGAAGAAGTTGACGCCGGTCTCGCCTTCGGCCGCGTAGTCGAGGCCCTGGGCGAGAGTCGCGAAGTCGCCCGCCCGGAAGGGCAGTCGCACATTGGCGGTGGGCGTGACTTCGTTCATGCTCGCAACTCCGTTAACCT
>SLRI01000703.1 GCA_007131045.1 Rhodospirillales bacterium | reverse complement strand
TCGGCGCTTCTCGCTCCTCGATCTTGCCGGTCTGGAATTGGGACTTTCGAGCCGGCTCGGCCGCGACGTGCAGATAACCGCGTTGCACGAGGGCCTGAATCCGAGGGTACGGGACGCCATGGAAGCGGACGCCATCGACGTGCTCCACGATGCCTAAGGCAGTGCGTCCCTGACTGGAGGACATGCTGGACGGCATCGCCTGGATCGAGCGCATGACCGTCGGCAAGTCGTTCACCGAGTTTGCGGCTGACCGGCCGTTGCGCGATGCGGTGGAGCGCAACATCGAGCGGATTTCGGAGGCCTCGCGGCATCTGCCCGATGATCTGAAAGAAGCGCACGTCGCAATCCCGTGGCCGCAGATCGCGCGGGTCGGCAACATCCTCCGCCATGTCTATCGGCGCGTGGATCCGGTGATGATCTGGGAGATCGTCGAGCTCGACCTGCCGAGCCTGCGCGTCGTGCTCGAAGAAATGCTCGCGGCGCATCCGAACGATTGAGCGGTTGCCCCTACCGCCCCCGGCTGGCGTAGCTGACCGCCTCCTCGGCCGCGCGGATCAGCGCCCGGGCCTTGTTGCAGCTCTCCTGGTATTCGGCCTCGGGGTCGCTGTCCGCCACCACCCCGCCGCCGGCCTGGACGTACATCGTGCCGTCCTTGACCAGGGCCGTCCTGAGCGCGATGCAGGTGTCCATGTCGCCGTCGGCCGAGATGTAGCCGACCGCCCCCGCGTAGAACGCGCGCTTCTCACCCTCCAACTCCTCGATGATCTGCATGGCGCGGACCTTGGGGGCCCCCGAGACCGTCCCGGCGGGGAAGCCTGCCAAGAGCGCGTCGACGACGTCGCAGCCCTCGCGCAGTTGGCCCTCGACGTTGGAGACGATGTGCATGACGTGGCTGTAGCGCTCGACGATCATCTGCTCGGTGACCTCGACCGTGCCGATCTCGGCCACCCGGCCGACATCGTTGCGGCCGAGGTCGAGCAGCATCAGGTGCTCGGCCAGCTCCTTCGGATCGGCCATCAGATCGGCCGCCAGGGCCTCGTCCTCGGCGGCTGTGGCGCCACGGGGCCGGGTCCCGGCGATCGGCCGGACGGTGACCCTGCCGTCCCTCACCCGGACCAGGATCTCCGGGCTCGAGCCCACCAGTGCGAAGTCGCCGAGATCGAGGAAGAAGAGGAAGGGCGAGGGGTTGAGCCGGCGCAGCGAGCGGTAGAGGGCCAAGGGCGGCAGCGAGAACGGGACGGCGAAGCGCTGCGACGGCACGACCTGGAAGATGTCGCCCGCCATGATGTATTCTTTCGCCCGTTCGACCATCGCGTGATAGGCCTCGCGCGAGGTGTTGGAGACCGGGGTCGGCGGCTCGCTCGCCCGGGCCGGCCGGGCCGGGTTGATGCCGCGGCCCATGTCGGCCACGGCATCCGCCAGCCTTTCCAGCGCCTGGTCATAGGCGCGGTCCGCCCCGAGCCCGGCTTCCGGGTAGACCGGGGTGACGATGGTCAGCACGTCCTTGATGCTGTCGAAGACGGCAACCAGAGTCGGCCTGAGGTAGACCGCATCGGGGATGCCGAGAGGATCCGGATTGGTCGCCGGCACCGTCGGCTCGACCAGCCGGATGGTGTCGTAGCTCATGTAGCCGAAGAGGCCGGCGGCCATCGGCGGCAGCTCGGCCGGCAGCTCGATCCGGCTTTCGGCCAGAAGTTTCCGGAGGCTCTCCAGTGTCGGCTCGGCCTCGGCCGTGAAGCTCTCGAGGTCGAAGCGCGCCTGGCGATTGATCTCGGCCGAGGTGCCCCGGGCGCGCCAGACCAGGTCGGGCTTGGTGACGATGATCGAGTAGCGGCCGCGCACCGCCCCACCGGTCACGCTTTCGAGGAGGAAGCTGTAGGGCCGCCCCTCGGCGAGCTTGAGCGTCGCCGAGACCGGTGTCTCGAGATCGGCCACCAGCGTCGTCCAGACCACCTGCGCCCGGCCGGCATCGTAGGCATCGCGAAAGGTGGACCGGTCCGGCAGGACCGCTTCGGTGAAGGCCACGGGATTCGCCCTCGAAAAGCTGGGAGACTGTGGCGCAGTCTTAATGGGCGTGAGGCGCTTGGCAAAGCCCGCGCGGCGATCGTTTCCCATTCACCGCCGAAAGAGAGAGCGCACTTCCCAACGCTCGAGGACGAACAAGGGCGCCACCGTTGCCAGTGGCGCCCTTGCTCGACGCCGCGTCGGGGCTTGTCATCGCCTCGCCGCGGCCGCCCCCGGAGGGGTCTTAGATGCTGATCCCGAAAAAGGGAGAGCAGCGCTCGATGGATATATGGCTCAGGCGGAAAAACTCCTGGAGTCGTTTTCGGTCGCGGTTGCCGCAAGTGTTCGTTATAGGAAGAAATTCGGGGAGGCTGGCCTTCCCGATCCCCACCGGAACTTCGGGCCTGGGGCAGCTCTGACGGCGGCGTGGCCAAGGGGTGTCGAAGGTACGCGGCGCGCTTGATGGCATCTGCCGGTCGTGCTCGAGGACCGTCGCATGGTCGAGGGGCCTCCTTCAGGCCAGCACCTGATCGCGAAACCACTCGAGATCGATATTGCCGCCGCAGAGGATCACCGCCGCCCGCTTGCCTCGGTGGCGCTCGCGTTCCTGCAGCAGCCCGGCCAGCGGGGCTGCACCGGCGCCTTCGGCGAGGTTGTGGGTGTCCGTCCAATAGGCAAGGATCGCGTTTTTGATTTCCGTCTCGCTGAGGCGGATCACCCGGGCTGCACCCTTCAGGATGATCTCGAGGGCCTCGGGTTCCGGCACCCGGGTCGCCATGCCGTCGGCGATGGTGGGCGCCGGCTCCGTCGTGACGACGCGGCCGGCCTCGAACGAGAGCGCGTAGGCCGGCAGGGCCTCGCTCACCACGCCGACGATCTCGGTCTTCAGGCCCAGAAGATCGCGGGTCCTGATCAACCCGGCGATGCCGGAGCCGAGGCCGATCGGCACGTAGACGACGTCCAGATCCGAAACTTCGGTGAACAGCTCGAGGGCGTAGGTCCCGACGCCGCGGACCAGGAGCGGATCGAACGACGGCAGCATCCAGTGCCCGTCGCGTTCGGCCAGGCGCCTGGCCTCCTCGCGCGCGGCGTCGAAATCCTGGCCGTGAACGACCAGTTCGGCGCCGAACGCCCGCATCGCCGCGTTTTTTTCCACACTGTTGCCTTCGGGAACGCAGATGACCGCGCGCAGGCCGTGGAGGGCAGCCGCGAAGGCGACGCTCTGGCCGTGATTGCCGCGGGTGGCCGAGATCACGCTGGTCACCGTTGGCTGTTGGTTTTTCAGCCAGTCCATGTAGACCAGCCCGCCCCGGACCTTGAAGGCACCGGTAGGGGTGTGGTTCTCGTGCTTGACCCAGACCTCGCAACCGGCTCTGCCGGCCAAGAGCGGCCAAGCGTATTGCGGGGTCGGCGGCATGACGCCGTAAACGAGGCGGGCGGCGGCTTCGAGGTCGGCGAGGCTGAACAAGGGACGGCTCCGGCGATGATCGAGACCGGCATAGCCCGGCGGCACACCCGCTGGCCAGCCCGAGGTGGTCGGGCGTGCCTATCGGGCGGCCGGCGCGATGACCTCTTCGATGCGCAGCGGCTCGGACACGAAGCCGGGCCCGGGCCCTTGCGCCGCCAGCATACCGAGCTGCCCGCGTTGCTGCGTTCGCTCGTGGCAATGCTGCAGCCAGCGCGCGAGCAGGCGCAGCTTCAGCGCTGCTTCAGGATCGTTCGGCTGGCACTCGTGCCCAGCCGCGACATGCGTTTCATGCATGGATGGTTCCCCCCGTGGTCGACGCCCCTCGACCGACATCGGCTCGATGTCGGTCGGCGAGAAAGCGAAGTTGTCTAGACGCAGACCCTCGGCGCGACGGTGACCTGGATCACGTTGGTGAAAAATATCAGCCGAGCTGAACCATCAATCGGCGGGCTCGGCCTGGATGTCGATCTCGAGAATGACGTCGTAGCCGACCGCGGCGTCGCCGGCCCAGTCGCCGCGGCCGATCTCGAAGGTGCGCCGATCCATGTCGATGGCGCCGCTGGCGGTGGCACGGTCGCCGTTGACGCTGATGGTGAACGGCACCGTCACCTCCTCGGTGACGTCGCGCACGGTCAACAGGCCGGTCACTGCATAGTCGTCGCCACCCTGGTGGCTGAAGCTCGTGCTCTCGAAGACGGCAACAGGGTAGGTTGCGGTATCGAACCAGTCCGCGCCCACGATGCCTGCATCGCGCTCGCTGTTGCGCGTGTCGACGCTGTCGATCCTGATCTCGGTGCGGACACTGGCGGCCTCGGGTGCCGCCGGATCGAAGCTGATGTCGGCGGTGAAATCCTCGAACGTGCCGCGGACGGGTGAGCCCATCTGGCGAAAGACGAAGGCGAGCGTGCTCTCGTCCTCGATCATCCGCCAGTCGCGGGCCTCGGCGGCGGCAGGGCCGGCGGCGACGAAGAGGGCGAGCGGCAGG
>SLRI01000047.1 GCA_007131045.1 Rhodospirillales bacterium | reverse complement strand
GCGGCCGTGACATTGATCTCGAAGGCCTTGTCCTGGAGATCGAACTCGCCCAGCGTCACCGGCGAGCCGCCGAAGGTGTTGGTCTCGATCGCATCCGCGCCCGCGAGCAGATAATCGCGATGGATCTCCGTCACCAGATCGGGACGCGACAGGTTCAAGATCTCCGAGCAGTTCTCCTGTCCCCAGAAATCTCCCTCGACCGTCAGGTCGCGGCCCTGGATCTGCGTTCCCATGCCGCCGTCGAACAGGATCACCCGCGTGCGCGCGTGATGGGCGAAATCGACCATGTCAGTCCTTTGTCTCGTGAGCAGATGCGGGCGGCGCCAGCCGGCGCTCGCGCCCGTCGTCCTTCGGCTGCGGCGGTTTCCCGCCGCCCTTTCAAGCGGCCATGCAGAGCGTCGGCCGGCCGCCGAGCAGGCGAAAGACCGCGACCGTCAGCTCCGCCCGGTTCAAGGCGTAGATGTGCAGCTGATCGAAGCCCTCGGCCACCAGCCGCCGCGACTGCTCGCCGGCGACCGAGGCCGCGACCATCTTGTGCAGGTCGGAGCCCGGCTCCACGCCGTCGAACAGCTTGACCAGCCAATCCGGCACGCCGGCCCCGCAGCGCTCGCTGAACCGCTTGATCTGCGGGAAGTTGTGGATCGGCATCAGGCCCGGAACGAACGGCACGGTGATGTTCGCCGCCGCCAGCTTGTCGCGGTAGCGCAGCACCTGGTCGGTGTCGAAGCAGTACTGGCTGATCACCCGATCGGCCCCGGCATCGACCTTGCGCTTCAGGTTGTCGAGATCGAACTGCTCGCTCGGCGCTTCGGGGTGGCTCTCCGGATAGCAGGCCACACTGATCTCGAAGTCGTGCCGCGCCTTCAGCCCGGCCACCAGATCCGAGCCGTAGGCGTAGCCGTCGGCCCGCGGCTGGTAGCGGTCAACGCCCTTGGGCGCGTCGCCACGGAGGGCTACGATGTGCCGGATGCCGGCCTGCCAATAGGCATCGGCCACGGCGTTGATCTCGGCACAGGAGCGGCCGACGCAGGTCAGGTGTGCGGCGACCGGCCGGCCGGTGTGGTCCTTGACCGCCTCGACCACACTCTTCGTCGCATCGATCGCCCCGCCGCCGGCCCCGCTCGTCACCGTGTAATAAGCGGGCTCGAGCACGTCGAGCACGTCGATCTGCTCGAGCAGCGCCATCGCCTCGGCCGGCCATTTGGGCGGAAAGAGCTCGATCGACAGCTGAACCCGGGGCAGCTCGGCCGCGAGCTCCCAGGCGCCGCCGGTGGTGTCGTTGTCGATCGTCGTCGCAGACGTGGTCATCAAGCGGCCCTCTCGGTTCTCGTTTCGATTGCGGCATCGCCGTCCTGGTCGTCGTCCCGGACGACCTTGCGGGCGAGCCAAATGCAGACATCGGCCCCTTCGCCCTTCAACCGGGTGACCGGCGTGGGTTCGAGGCCGAGCTCGGCGAACCAGCCGGCCACCTCGCCGGGCGCGAAGCCCAGCCGGCGGTGGCCCTTCTCGGTCCTGAGCCATTCGAGATCGTGCTGCGCCAGGTCGACCACCACCAACCGACCGCCCGGGGCCAAAACGCGCGCCGCCTCGGCGAGTGCGGCCTGCGGATCGTCGGCGAAATGCAGCACCTGGTGCAGCGTCACGGCGTGCATCGCCCCGTCGCTGAGCGGCAGCTGGTACATGTCGGCGTAGCGGACCTGACAGTTCCTGGCCTCGCGGCGGTCGAGATTGGCCCGCGCCACGCGCAGCATGTCGTGGCTCAGATCGACGCCCAGGCCATGGCCGATTTGTCCGGCCAGAACCTGCAGGATGCGGCCGGTGCCAGTGCCGATATCGAGCAGCGATTCGGTCCGCTCGTCGCCGAAGATCCGCAGCAGCTCGCCCTCGACCGCGCCGGCCTCGATGGCGACGTCGGTCTCGCTGTCCCAGACCGCCGCACGCTCGCCGAAGAAGCGCTCGGCCTGCCGGCGCCGGGTGGCGCGGATGGCCGCCAGGCGCTGCCGGTCGAGGGCGAGCAGCGGGTCACCCTCGGGCAGCAGGCGGCAGAGCGAACGGGCGACCCTGGCCGCCTCGCCGGTCTGCGCCCGGCGGTAGAAGACCCAGCCGCCCTCGCGAAATCGCTCGAGCAGCCCGGCCTCGGCCAAGAGCTTGAGATGCCGGGAGATGCGCGGCTGGCTCTGCGCCATGACCTGCACGAGCTCGCTCACCGTCCACTCGCCATGGCTGCAAATGGCCAAGAGGCGCAGCCGCGACGGTTCGGCCGCGGCGCGCAGGCCGTTCAGCAGGTCGTCGATCGGGGTGGCAGGCATCGTCTCGGCGCATCCTCGAAATTGGATATGCGCATATCTTTATATCGATACCGAGATGGATGCAAGACCCGAAAGCGCCCTCGGCTGCGCCGCCGGCGCCTGCCTCAGCCGGGAATCAACGCGGCGCACCATCCGCGGCGCTCGCTCAGTGCCGCGCCTCGGTGGCGGCGGGCAGATCGAGCAGGCCGGAAGCATCCTCCGGATCGAACAGCCAGTCGACCAGCACGTTCTGAACACTCGCCCGCATCGGCTCGGGACAGGCCTCCAGGGCCTGGATCGCCTGCTGCAGATCGGCCTCGTCGCGGCTGTCGAGAGCGCGGGCGAACTGCACGAACAGCGGCGAGTGGAAGCCGAGGGCGGCACCCAGCCGCAAGCGCAACGCATTGAACGACACCACCCGAATCGTGCTCATCCCCATCCCTCCCGCTCGAGTCGAAAAAAACGACCGCGCCGACGATCGAATTCGCCAATGCTCGTTTCGTTTAAGACTTTATTGACCTTTGCTGTGTTAGGGAAAGAGCAGGACGTCCGAGGACGTAAGGGATTATGAAGGTGGATTAAGGACGACGCGCCATGAAGGTGAAGTGGTGGCGGTAACCGTCCTGAACGGTTGCAATAGGTCGGTGCGCCGACTAGACGAGCCCGGGGGTATGAGGCAGCGCCCGCGCGTCGTGCGGGCGGGGACGGGAAATGGTGGGGATCGAGCATGTGTCGTTCGCATCAGCATGACCGGCGACGGTCGCACGGCCGGCTGGCCGGTGCGCTCTTGCTGCTGCTGGCCCTGGCAGTGGCACCTGCGCCGATCCGGGCAGCATCGGTCGGCGATCCGCTGGAACCGCTCAATCGCGGGATCTTCGAATTCAACCGCATCGTCGACGGGCTGGTGCTGAAACCGGCCTCGCAGATCTACGAGTTCACCGTACCGGAACCCGGCCGCCGCGGCGTCACGAATTTTTTGGAAAACCTCCGCTCGCCGGTCGTCTTCGCCAACCACCTGCTGCAGGGCGAGCGGGAGCAGGCCGGCGTCACCCTCGGCCGCTTCATGATCAACAGCACGATGGGCCTGTTCGGGTTGTTCGACTTCGCCAGCGTGGTCGGCGTCGAGCCCCGCCGCAATGCCGATTTCGGCCAGACGCTCGGCGTCTGGGGGGTCGGCGGCGGCGCCTACCTGGTGTTGCCGATCCTCGGCCCCTCGACGTTCCGTGATGCCGGCGGTATCGCCGTCGACGGTTTCATTTTCGACCCCTGGCCCTACTTCACGGATGTCGAGGCGCAGTTGGCGCGGCGCGGAACCCAGGCCGTCGACACCCGTTACCGCTTCGGCCCGATCATCGACGATCTGGAGGCGGGCAGCCTCGACTTCTACGTCGCGATGCGCAGCGCCTATCTGCAGAACCGCGCCGCCCAGATCGCCAGGGGCAGGCCGGTGCGGGACGAAGCCTATGAGAGCATTTTCGAGGAAGACTTCGATGACGACTTCGACTTCGAGTGAGCCGCCGATCGGCGTCGGACCAGCGATCTCGCGGCGCCGTTCGCTCCTGGGCCTGGCTGCCCTCTACGGCCTCGTCCTGGGCCTGCCGGCCAGCGCCCTCGCCCCCCGGGCCGAGGCGAACACCGGCCCTGAGGGCTTCATCAATTCGATCGGCGAGCAGGTGCTCGACATCCTCCGACAGGACGACAAGAGCGATGCCGAAAAGCTCGACGCGCTCAAGAATCTGTTGGACTCGCACACCGATCTCGACCTGATCGCCCGGTTGGTGCTCGGCCGGCATTGGCGGACGGCTTCCGAGGAGGAGCGGCGCGATTACGTGTCGCTGTTTCGCCAGATCCTGATGAACACCATGGCCGAGCGGCTGGGCGACTACGACGGCCAAACTTTCGAGATCACCGGCAGCTCCGAGTTGAACGAGCGTGACACGGCCGTGCAGACCCGCATCCTGCGTAACAGCGGTGCCCCGCCCTTGCGCGTCGACTGGCGGGTCCGCGAGAGCAACGGCAGCTTCGCCATCATCGACGTGATCGCCGAAGGGGTCAGTCTCTTGGTCAGCCAGCGCAACGAGGTGACGAGCATCGTCGAGCGCCGCGGCATGAGCGGCCTGATCGAAACCATGCGCGAGCGCAGCCGCGAGGGCGAGACCGTCCTCTGAGTTAT
>SLRI01000316.1 GCA_007131045.1 Rhodospirillales bacterium | reverse complement strand
CGGTTCGAGCCTTGCGGGCTCACCCAGCTCTACGGCCTGCGCTACGCCACCCTGCCGATCGTGGCCAGGACCGGCGGGCTCGCCGACACCGTGATCGACGCCAATCACGCCGCCCTCGCGACGGGCGTGGCGACCGGCCTGCAGTTCGTGCCCGTCACCGCCCAGGCACTCGGCTTCGCCCTCGATCGAGCACTCGCGCTCTTCGCCGATCCGCCGGTCTGGCGGGCGATGCAGCAGGCCGCGATGCGCCAGCCGGTCGGCTGGCAGGTCTCGGCCGAGCGCTATGCCGCGCTCTATCGGCGATTGGTCGAGGGGTGAAGAAGGCGGGGAAGATGATCCTCCCCGCGCCCCACCGGAACTTTGCGCCGGCGGCTGTCTCCGGCACTGGTGCCAAGTCCCGAGGGGGCGTGGGGGAAATCATTTCCCCCACATCTTCCCGGGCGCTCAGTAGGCGCCGGCCTTGGCCGGCACGGTGACCACGGTCTTGAACAGGATGAAGATGTCGTACCAGAGCGTCCAGTTGCGGACGTACCAGGTATCGAGGCTGACCCGCTCCTCGTAGTCGATGTCGTTGCGGCCGCTGATCTGCCAGAGCCCGGTGATCCCGGGGCGCACCTCGAGGTAGTAGCGCTTGCCGTCGCCGTAGCGGTCGAGCTCGTCGGGGACCACGGGGCGCGGGCCCACCAGGCTCATCTCGCCCTTGATGACGTTCCAGAGCTGCGGCAGCTCGTCCAGGCTGCTTTTTCTGAGGAAGTGGCCGAGCGCGGTGATCCGGGGGTCGTTCTTGAGCTTGTAGTCGCGCTCCCATTCCGCCCGGGCTTGCGGATCGCGGCTCAGGACGTCCTCGAGCACCTCGGCCGCATTGGGCACCATGCTGCGGAACTTCAGGCACTTGAAGAGCTGGCCGTGGCGGCCGATCCGGGTGTGGGCGAAGAAGATCGGCTGGCCTTCGCGCCAGACGAGCCCGGCGATCAACAGCATCACCGGCAGGAGGAAGACGAAAATGGCGCTGGCGGTGACGATGTCGAAGCAGCGTTTCAGCAATTGCGAGTAGGCGCGTGCCAGATTGTTGCAGATCCGGAGCGACAGGATGTCGTAGGTGAAGAAATGTGAGGTTCGGGCGTTGTTGATGGGCAGGCCGCGGATCGGCGAGATGATGTCGAGATCGCCGTGATAGAGCGAGAGCTTCTCGATCAGCTCTTCGCGCGCCGGCAGCTCGTTGAGTTCGAGGGCGACGACGACGTGCGGCCGGCCGAGCCAGGCCGGCAGCATCTGCGAGTCCGGGTCGAGCGGCTGCACCGGCAGCTGTTTTTTGTCGATGACGAGCTCGCGCCAGCTCGTAGAGGGCGCATCCGGGTCGATGAAGGCGACGACGTCGTAGCCCAGATGGCTGTCGCGGACATAGGCCTCGGCGGTCTCGAGGGCGATCGCCCCGGTGCCGACGATCACCGTCGGCCTCTTCCAGCCGCCGAGGCGCAGGCTCAACCGTTTGACGCAATAGCGGGCCAGCGGCACGGAGAAGGCCACCAACACCCAGCTGGTGATGACCCAGGCCCGCGAGAAATTCACCTTGAAGAGATAGAGCAGTGCCGCGTCGATCACCAGCGCGATGGCGGCGGCAACGGCCACGTCGCCGGTCTCCTGCCAGAACTGCCGGCGGCGGCTGTAGTGCCCCATCTGCTGGAAGAAGATGATGCAGCCGGCCACGAGGATGAAGATGATGAGGCCGCGCTGCTCGGTCAGGTTCGAATACGAAAGGTTGATCAGCCCGCCGATCGAAAAACAGGCGAGGAAGGTGGCGACGTCGATGCCGGGGAGCAGCAGCGAGCCGAAGCCGTTGGTCCTGGCGGGTAGGACACCGTGCTCGGAGCGACTCAGCATCGGTCAGCCTCGAGCCACCTCGCCGTCACGAGCGGCAGGGCCGTCACGAGCGGCAGGGCGGCCGACAGCAGCCGTCCGATCGGTCGTGACGGCGCCGCCCGGCGACACTTCCGGGACGACGTCTGGAGTTCGACATACATGGCTCGACGATCACCCGCCTTGTAATCTTCCGCGTTCGTGTAGCCCAGCCGATGGCGCGGCACAATTCCACGCCGCAGCCCAGCGCTCTCTCCGCGATGGCCTGTCGGCATTTCGGCAACATCCGCGAGCCATTCGGACACGAGCCGAGCAGCGCCTCAGCCACAACGGCGCCGGACCTCTTCTGCCTTCCTATGCCGCTTCCCGCACCGTCTCGTCGTCATCCTCGACATCGTCGTCGGCTTCCGCCGCGGGCGGGCGCATGGCGAGGAGACCCACGAAGAAAAAGAAGCGGTGCGCGGTCGGCAGATCGGTAGCCACCATGACGTAGACGAAGATGGTCGCAAAAACCATGAGCATGACAACGCTCAGTGGATCATCGTGCAGCTGTGCAATGCGATACCGGTGCAGACCGATGAGGACGAACGCGGCAAGCAGCAAGCCACCGATGATCCCGTGATCCGCGAGGCTCTGCAGGAAGATGTTGTGGGGATGGCACCCCGGTTGCTCGACCCCGCAAAAGACGATGGTGAAGCCGGCGAGACCCTGGCCGAAGAGCGGGGCATCGAGCCAGGCCCTATAGGCACCGGCAAAATAGTCGAAGCGGTTGGCGCCGCGACGCAACAGGGGATCGTCGGCCTGGTCGAACAGCTGAAGAAAGCGGTTGATCGTCGTCGGCGTCTGATCGGTGCCGACGAGGTAGGTGAAATAGACGACGATGATACCGATCAGAAAGAGGGCGAGCAGTTGCGCGCGGGCCATCATGAGCTGCCCGTCGCGCAGCCTGGGCGAGGTCGCGACGAACGTGACCACACCGGCCGAGAGCGTGCCGAGCAAGGCGCCGCGGGCTCCGCTGACCATCAAGAAATAGAGGCAGCAGACGAAGATGGCGGCCCCGAAGAGCTGCTTGGCGCTGCCCCACCGGGCATGGAGTGCCAAGGCGAGCGCTACGGCAGCGCCCGTGGTGATCGTGTTGCCCCAGGCGAGATAGGTGCGATGATGCCACTCGCCATAAGGTCCGCGATAGAAACGAAAATCACCGTGCAAGAAGTAGATGTAGCTGCCGATCGCCGAGAGTAGCCCAGCCAGCAGCATGAGCAGCACGAACAGACGGAGCACCCGCTCGCGGGAGCCGGCGACGATGCAGCCGGCAACGAAAACGGCCCACAGATTGATCACCATGACAAAGGGCAGGCTCTCCTGCGCCATCATGCGCGATGGTGTCCAACCGTAGGAGATCACCATCCAGCCGGTGAGCAAGAAACCGGCGATCACGATCGGGATGCCCCGCCAATAGATCCCCTCGCGCACCATGACCCAGAGCCCGATGCCGATGCTCAAGGCGCCGTAGAGCACGGTCTCCGGCAACGGCACCGGGAGCGCCGGCAGGATCGCCTTGAGATGGGCGCCGTAGAGAAACAGCACGAGACAGGTCTCGAGCGAGCAGAAATGGTAAGCGAGCCATCGCACGCCGCCCACCAGCCCCAGCGGTCGATGTGCCGGCGATATCCGATCGACAGCCAAGATACGTTCGCTCCCTTGCGGTTCGGGTCGTCGTGCCTGCCCAGCGGCCGACTTGCCACCTGGGCGACTATCATTCGCAATGCCGTGCCGGCAAGCCGCATCGGCCGGCCGTGCGCTTGTCCGCCGGACGAAAGCTGCTAAACACGGCCCGCCGGCGCTTGCCCATGGCTCGTCGGCATGCGCCGGTAGCCGCAAATGATTTTTTCAGCCGAAAATGGAAAGGCAGTCTTGCACATCGCAATCATGGGGCTCGGCTATGTCGGCACGACGACGGCCGCCTGCCTCTTGAACGACGGCCATCACGTCTACGGGATCGACATCAATCCGGAGAAGGCGCGGGCCATCGCGCGCGGCCGCTCGCCGGTGGTCGAGCCCGAGGTCGAGGACCTGCTCGCCGCCGGGCTCGCCGCCGGCCGGCTTTCGAGCGGGCCGAGCCTCGAGCCCTGGCTCGACCGACTCGATCTGGTGCTGGTCTGTGTCGGCACGCCGTCGCGGGCCGACGGCAAGCTCGAAATGGTGCATCTGCTCGAGGTCACCCGCCAACTCGGTCGCCAGCTTCGCGCCCGGCAAACGGCAGAGCCCCTGCTGCTCGTCTTTCGCAGCACCATGGCACCGGGCACCATGGAACGGCTGGTGTTGCCGACGCTCGAGGCGGCGGCGGGCGAGGCGCCCGGCGAGCGCTACGAGGTCGCCTTCAATCCCGAATTCCTGCGCGAATCGACCGCGGTCGCCGACTACTACGCACCGCCCAAGATCGTCATCGGCGAGCGGTTCCCGGGCGCCAGTCGGCGGCTGAAGCGCGTCTATGACGGCATCGAGGCACCGCTCTTCGAGGTCGGCTTCGCCGAGGCCGAGATGGTCAAGTTCGTCGACAACTGCTTTCACGCGCTCAAGGTGGCGTTCGCCAACGAGATCGGCCG
>SLRI01000206.1 GCA_007131045.1 Rhodospirillales bacterium | reverse complement strand
CGATGTCGAGGCCGAGTTCGTTGCCGCTCGCTTCGATCACGCTTCGGAGTTCGAGGTCGTAGACCTCGGTCATGTCGGGAAAGCGCGGGCCGATGCGCTCGTCGTTGGGGCCGGTGAGCGGGTTGCTGCCCAGCATGTTGATGTGGTCGGTGATAAGCGTGATGGCGCCCGGCGGGATGGCCGCGTCGATGGCACCGCTGGCGTTGGTGAGGACCAGGAGCTTGGTGCCCATGGCGGCGAGGCTGCGGATCATCGTGGTGAGCGGCCCGGTGCCCTGGCCTTCGTAGAGATGGACGCGGCCTTGGAGACAAGCGAGCGGGACGCCGTCGAGTTGGCCGACGACGAGCCGGCCCGCGTGGCCCTCGACTGAAGGTTCGGGGAAGCCCGGAAGCTCGCTGTAGGGGATGGCCGTGGGGTTCTCGAGCTTGTCGGCGAAGCCGCCGAGGCCGGAGCCGAGGACGATGGCGAGCTTCGGGAAGTCGGCGCCGAAGCGGGCGCCGAGCAGGATGGCCGCGGTCATCCGCGCTTCGCCGCCGAGGGCCAATGGGCCGAAGGCCATGGGCAAGAGCTCGGCCATCGTCGCCGTCCGGAGGCTGCCGTCCAAGCCTGCCATGTGGATCGGGGTCTGGGCCGGGGCGAACTCCGAGAGCAGCTGGCGGCATCCGCCGCAAGGCGCACAGGGCTCGTTGCCGCTGCCGATCACGGCGACCTCGGCGATGCGCTGCTCGCCCGAGGCGATCATGGCGGCCACGGCAGCACGCTCGGCGCAGAGGCCTTGGGGATAGGACGCGTTCTCGACATTGGCCCCGACGAAGACGGCGCCGCTCGCACTGCGCAAGGCACAGCCGACCTCGAAGCGCGAGTAGGGGGCGTAGGCGCGGGCCTGGACGGCGCGCGCCCGTTCCAGAAGGGCGCTCATCGTTCCTTCACATAAGCTTGGCCGATGGCCTTGGGAGCGACGGCCCGGCCGACGAAGCCGGCGAGCAGGAAAATGGTCAAGAGGTAGGGCAAGGCCTGGATCGCCTGGGTCGGCACCTCGCCGATCAGCGGCAATGCGACACCCTGGAGGCGGGCCTGGATGGCGTCCGCGAAGGCGAAGAGCAGGCAGGCGAACAGCACCGGGACCGGGCGCCACTTGCCGAAGATCAGCGCGGCCAGGGCCAAAAAGCCCTTGCCGGCGGACATGTCGCGGGTGAAGCCGGCTCCCTGCGCGATCGAGAGATAGGCGCCGGCGATGCCGCAGAGGAGGCCGGTGATCATCAAGGCCCGAAAGCGCATGGCGGTGACCGAGATGCCGGCGGTGTCGACCGCACTCGGGTTCTCGCCCACCGCGCGCAGGCGCAGGCCGAAGCGGGTCTTGTAGACCACCCAGGCGGTGAGCGGGACGGAGAGGGCTGCCATATAGACCAGGATATTGTGGCCGCTGATCACGTTGGCGTAGAGCGGGCCCAGGTAGGGCACATCGGCCATTGCCTGGGCGAAGGGGAGCTCGATCGAGCGAAAGCGCATGCCCTCGCCGGTGACCGGCACGCGGCCGGCCTGGCGGAACCAGGCATCCGCCAGGACCGGGCCGAGGCCGGCGACGGTGATGTTGATGGCGACACCCGAGACCACGTGATCGCCACGATGCGTGATGCAGGCGAAGCCGTGCAGCATGGCGAGCGTGAAGGAGACGCCCATCGCGGTCACCAGGCCCATCCAGGCCGAGCCGGTCATGGCGGCGGCAGCGGCGGCGGCGAAGGCGGCCCCCAGCATCTTGCCCTCGAGGCCGATATCGACGATGCCGCTGCGCTCGGCGAAGAGCCCGGCCATGGCGGCGAGGATCAGCGGCGTGGCGAGCCGGAAGGTGCTCGCGGTCAAGAGGAGAACCTGGGTCCAGAGATCTTCCACCCCTACCTCCTCAGGCCACGGCCGGCACGGCGGGCTTGGCGAAGCGGGCCTCGAGCCAGGGCCGGAACATGTGCTCGAGGGCGCCGGCGAAGAGGATGACCAGGCCCTGGATGACGACCACCATGTCGCGGTTGATACGCGGCATGTCGAAGGCGAGCTCCGAGCCGCCCTGGTAGAGGGCGCCGAAGAGCAGGGCTGCGAGGACGATGCCGACAGGGTGGCCCCTGCCCATCAAGGCGACGGCGATGCCGACGAAGCCGTAGCCGCCGGTGAAGCCGAGAGTGAGGCGGTGCTGGGCACCCAGGACCTCGTTCAGTGACATCATCCCGGCCAAGGCACCCGAAAGGGTCATGGCGATCATGATCTGCTTGGCCGGCGAGATGCCGCCATAGACGGCCGCGGGCTCGCTCTTGCCGACCACCCGCAGCTCGTAGCCGGCGCGGGTCTTCCAGACGAAGAGCCAGTAGAGCAGGCAGCAGACGAGGGCGATCAAGAGGGCGACGTTCAAGGGCGAGCGGCCGATATCCTGGCCTAGGCCGGTGAAGATGTCGGAGAACTGCGGCAGCCAGATATTGCGGTCGAAGGTGACACTCTCCGGGATCTGCTGGCCCGGCCTTCGCAGCGGATTGACCAGCATATAGGTCATGATCGAGGCGGCGATGAAGTTCAGCATGATCGTCGTGATCACGGTGTGGCTGCCGCGCCTGGCCTGCAGCCAGCCCGGGATGAAGCCCCAGATGCCGCCGAAGAGGGCTGCCGCCATGATGCCGATCATGATGCCGATGGGCACCGGCCAGTGGCCGATATAGATGCCGACGAGGCCGACCCCGAGCCCGCCGATATAGGCCTGGCCCTCGCCGCCGATGTTGAAGAGGCCGCACTGGAAGGCCAGCGCCACGGCGAGGCCGGTGAAGATGAAGTTGGTGGTGTAGAAGAGCGTGTAGCCCACGGCCTCGCCGTAGCCGAAGGCGCCGAAGACGAGGAGCTCGACCGCCTCGAGCGGGCTTTCGCCGAGGATCACGACGATGAGGCCTGCGACCAGGAAGGCCATGCCGAGGTTCATCAGCGGCAGGAGGCCGTAGTTCACCCAGCCCGGCAGCTTGGTCGGCATCAGGCAGCCGCCTCCTCGCGGATGCCGGCCATCAGCATGCCGATCCGCCTGGCATCGGCCTCAGCGGCCATCAGCTCGCCGGTGATGGTGCCGTCGAACATGACGATGATGCGATCAGCCAACGAGAGGATCTCGTCGAGCTCGACCGAGACCAGGAGAATGGCCTTGCCCGCATCGCGCATCGCGATCAGGCGGCGGTGGATGAACTCGATGGCGCCGATATCGACGCCGCGGGTCGGCTGGCCCACGAGCAAAAGGTCCGGGTCGTGCTCCATCTCCCGGGCGAGCACGAGCTTTTGCTGGTTGCCGCCGGAGAACGAGGTGCCCTGGAGGAGCGGTGCCACCGGGCGGACGTCGTAGTTCTTCATCCAGTCGAGGCAGTGGCCGATGATGCCCCGCCGCTTGAGAAACCCGCGCTCGGTATAGGCGGGCAGGAGGTGGTAGCCGAGGATCGCGTTCTCATAGGCCTGAAAACCGCGCACTTGGCCCATCCGCAGCCGGTCCTCGGGCACGTGGCCGATCTTTTTCGCCCGGGCGTCGGCCGCATCGAGGATCGGCTGGCCGTGCAGGAGCACCTGGCCGCTCGTGGCCTTCCTGATGCCCGAGAGCGCTTCGAGCAGCTGCGACTGGCCGTTGCCGGCGACCCCGGCGATGCCGACGATCTCGCCGGCGCGGACGGTGAAGCTCACGTCCTTGACCCGCCTGACGCCCAATTCGTCCACCACCTCGAGATGCTCGACCTCCAGCACCGGGGCCTTTGGCCGAGCCGGCTGCTTGTCCACGCGGAGCAGCACCTTGCGGCCGACCATCAGCTCGGCCAGCTCCTCGGTCGAGGTCTCCGCGGTCTTCTTGTGCGCCACCATTTCGCCGCCGCGCATGACGCTCACATTGTCGGTGACCGCCATGATCTCGCGCAGCTTGTGGGTGATCAGTATGACCGTGCGGCCCTGCTCCTTCAGGCTTTTGAGAATGCGAAAGAGGTGGTCTGCCTCCTGCGGGGTCAGGACGCCCGTGGGCTCGTCGAGGATGAGGACGTGGGCACCCCTGAAGAGGGCCTTGAGGATCTCGACCCGCTGCTGGATACCAACCGGCAGATCTTCGATCTTCGCGTCGATATCGACTTCGAGCGAGTAGTCACGCTCTAGCCTGAGCAGCTCTGCTCTGGCCCTCGCCGCCCCGGCTTCGAGCGTCCAGCCGCCCTCCGCTCCAAGGAGGATATTTTCGAGCACGCTAAAGGGCTCGACCAGCATGAAATGCTGGTGAACCATGCCGATGCCGGCCTCGATCGCGTCCTCGGGCGACTTGATCACCCGCTCCCGGCCGTCCACCAGGATTCGGCCCGAATCCGCCTGGTAGAAGCCGTAGAGGATGTTCATCAGGGTCGACTTGCCGGCCCCGTTCTCGCCGATGATGCCGTGGATGGTGCCGGGCTGGACGGCGAGGGCCATGTCCTTGTTGGCGT
>SLRI01000695.1 GCA_007131045.1 Rhodospirillales bacterium | reverse complement strand
GGCGGCTTCTCCCGGGCGGCGGCGGCGCTCGGGTTGACCCAGCCGGCGCTGACCATCCAGGTCAAGGCGCTCGAGGACGCCTATGGCGTCAAGCTGCTCGATCGCAGCGGCCGCTCGATCACCCTCACCGAGGCCGGGACGACGCTGTTCGAGCTGACGCGGCGGCTGTTCGCGCTCGAGGACGAGATGCAGGAACTGTTGACCGCCTCCCGCGAGCTGCGCCGTGGCCACCTGAAGGTCGCGGCCGACGGGCCGCACATCGTCATGGGCATGTTCGCGTGGTTTCGCGAGCGCTACCCGGGCGTCGAGCTTTCGGTGACCCTGGGCAATACCGCTTTCGTCCGCCAGCAGCTGCTGGAGCGGCGCGTCGATGTCGGCATCCTGCCCGGCATCGAGGCCGATCCGAGCCTGGACGGCGTGCTCTTGTGGCGGCATTCGCCGGTGCTGATCGTGCCGCACGGCCACCCCTGGGCACGCCGCCGCTCGGTGGGCGTGGCCGAGCTCGACGGCCAGCCGATGCTGATGCGCGAGGCCGGATCAAACACCCAGCGGGCGCTGACCCTGGCGCTCGAGCGGGCCGGCGCCGTGCCGCGCACGGTGCTGGAGCTCGGCTCGCGCGAGGCCGTGCTGGGGGCGGTGGCGGCCGGGCTCGGGTTCGGTGCCGTCTGGAAGGTCGAGGCCGAGGGCGACGGGCGCTTTCGCATGCTCGACATTCGCGATCCGTTGATGACCAGCATCGACTACGTCGCCTGCCTGAAGACCGAGCGCAACCGGCGCACCGTGCGGGCGATGCTGGCGCTGGCCGAAGCGATCGGGGCGAGCGGCCGGCTGCCCGACCCGAGAAACCCGACCGTGCCGCCGCCGGGAGGCTAGCCGTTGCGGCGTTTGTGGCGGACCTCGACGCCGCTGGATTTGAAGATCTCGTTGAACGGCTGGCGCAGCGGCCGGTTGGTGACGACGGTCAGGCGGGTCGAAAGGTCGAAAGTGCGGATCGAGGCGTGGCGGCCGAACTTGCCGTCGTCGGCGAGCACGACCGGGTTGCGGGTCTGCTCGATCAGCACGCGGCGCAGCTCGGATTCCTCGTCGGCGTAGTCCATCCAGCCATAGTCCGGATCGCAGGCGGCAATCCCCATGAAGACTGCGTCGAAGACGAAGCGGCGGACGAAGGCCACGGTGTCGCCGCCGATCAGCGCATTGTCGTTGGCGCGCACCCAGCCGGGCGTCGTCTTGACCTTGATCCCCGGCGCCTGGGCCAGCAGGAGGGCGATGTCGAGCGAGTTGGTCATCACGGTGAGCGAGCGGGCGTCGACGAGCGTGCGGGCGAAGGCGATGGGCGTGGAGCCGGTGTCGATGAAGATCGACATCTCGTCTTTGACCAGTTCGCGGGCGACGGCGGCGAGCTCGGCCTTCTCGCGCGATTTGATCCGCGAGCGGACGACGATCGGCTGTTCCTGGTCCGGGCGGAACAGCACCGCACCGCCGTGCACCCGGCGCAAGCGACCGGCGACCTCGAGCGTCGTCAGGTCGCGGCGGATGGTCTCGTGGCTGACCTCGAGCGCGCTTGCCAGTTGCGCCACCGCCACCCGGCCGTCGCGCTCGAGAGCGGCGAGGATCGCCTGTTCACGCCCGGGGTCCAGCATCGACCACGTGGCCGACTCAGCCGGTTCGGCGGCGAGAGTCCCGGATCCGTTCAGCCATCAGCTCTCCAATCATGATCGTCGTGAAATTGGTGTTCGCCTTGCAATCCGCCGGCATGATCGAGGCGTCGACCACCCGGAGCCCGGCGATGCCGCGCACCCGGCAGGCCGGATCGACCACGCTTTTGCCGTCATCGTAGTCGAAAGCACCCATTCGGCAACTGCCGGCACCGTGCTGGGCGTCCGAGCAGTCGGTCAGTACCCAGTCGTCGACAGCTTCGTCGGGAGCCCCCACGAGATCGGCCACCGGCCGGCCGGTATTGCCGAGGCTGACCGCGCGGCAGCGCCCGGTCACCGCCGCCTGTTGGCCGATCGCCATCAGCCGCCTAGCACCGTCCCTGAGGCGGATCAGATCGCGCTCGTCGTCGAGCATGTTGAGGTCGACCACCGGCTGGGCGTGCGGGTCGGGCGAGGCGAGCCGCACCGTGCCCCTGGAATGCGCCTCGAAGAGCGCGCAGTGGATGCCGGCCTCGCCGAACTGGGCCATGTCCTGGGCAACCCCGACTCCGCCGTGGTTCATGGCGAAGAAGATCATGTCGGCGAATGTCCCGCCCGGCAGGTTGGACGAATATTTCACGCAGCAATTGGTGTGGCGGTCGTCGGCCCCCCGGGGCTTCAGCTCGTCCTTCAGCTTCAACTCCAGGCGGACGAAGGGGTGATCGAAGAGGCCGTCGCCCACCGGCAGGTCGCGGACCACAGCGATCCCGTGCCCGCGCAGGTGGGCGGCCGGGCCGATCCCTGAGCGCATCAGGATGGGTGGGCTGTGAATGGCGCCGGCTGCCAGCAGCACCTCGCCCTCGGGCGCCAGGTTCAGCGTGAGCGGCCCGTTGGGGCCGATCGCAACCAGGCCCGTGGCACGACCCGCCTCGAGCAGCACCCGGTCGGCCAGCATACCGCCCCGGATCTCGAGATTGGGGCGGCCGCGGGCGGGCTCGAGGTAGCCGTCATTGGTCGAGACGCGCCGGCCGTTCCGGCAGTTGATGGCGTAGGTGGTGACACCCTCGGCATCGGGCGCGTTGAGGTCGTCTGTCCAGGGATAGCCCAGTGCAAGGGCCGCATCCCTGAGCGCGCAATCGACGGGCCCCCATCGATCCTGCGGCGTGCGGTAGACGGGGATCGGGCCGGACTTGCCGTGATAGGGCCGGTCGGCGAAGTCGAGATCATCCTCGAGCCGATTGAAGCCGGGCAGCACGTGGGTCGCCGACCAGCCCTCGCAGCCCTCCTCGGCCCAGGCATCGAAGGCGTCGAGCACGCCGCGAATGGCGATCTGGCCGTTGATCGCGGTGCTGCCGCCGACGCCGCGGCCGCGCCAATAGATCCGCTGATCCTGCCGCCTGGTCCGCCGGGCGGCGAGCGAGGGCCACATGTAGCGGGCCTGGAACTCGGCCGGCAGGATGATGTTGAACGGGTTCGGGCTCGCCATCTCGGGCGGCTGCTCCGCACTCCGGTAGTCGGGCCCGGCCTCGAGCAGCAGCACCCGGCAAGCCGGATCCTCGGTCAGCCGCGCGGCCAGCACGGCACCCGCGGCACCGGCGCCGACGACGATATAATTCCATTCCATGATCACCCCCCTCAAGCCGCTCGGCTCTGTTCTTCGCCCAGCCAGCAGGCGGCGAACCGGCCGCCGCCGCGCGTGGTCAGTCCGGGCTCGGTCTTGCAGACCGGCATGGCGTGCGGGCAGCGGGCGGCGAAGCTGCAGCCGGACGGCAGGTCGATCGGGCTCGGCGGCTCGCCCTCGAGCAGGCAGTCCTCGGTCCGGTAGGGCTTGTCCTCGAGGGTCGGCACGGCCGAGAGCAAGGCCCGGGTATAGGGGTGCTGCGGGTCGAAGAAGACGCTTCGGGTGTCGGCGAGCTCGACCACCTTGCCCAGATACATGACCGCGATCCGGGTGCAGACGCGCCTGACCATGGCGAGATCGTGGCTGATGAAGACGTAGGTGAAGCCGTGTCGGGCCTGCAGGCGCTCGAAGAGATCGAGCAGGCGCGCCTGCTCCATCGGATCGAGGGCAGAGAGCGTCTCGTCCAGGATCAAGAGCTCGGGCTCGAGCACGAGGGCGCGGGCGATGTTGACCCGCTGACGCTGGCCCGCGCTCATCCCGATCGGCAGCCGCTCGCGCTCGGCGGGTGCGAGGCCCACCTCGGCCATCACCTCGGTCACTTTCTCGGTGATCGCCTTCCTGCCCTGCCCACCGTGAATCTCCAGCGGCAAGGCGATGGTCCGGCCGATCGGCAGGTTGGGCGGCAGGCAGTTGAACGGGTCCTGCAGGAGCAGCTGAAAGCCCTTGCGCATGGCGAGCAGCTCGGCCTTGCCCATGGCCGCGATGTCTCGGCCCTTGAAGGTGATGCAGCCGCCGTCGGGCTGCTCGACCCAGCTCAAGAGACGCGAGAGCGTGGACTTGCCGCAGCCGGACTCGCCGACCAGGCCCAGATTCTCGCCCCGATGCACGTCGAAGGTGACGCCGCGCACGGCCTTGACCGCCTGAGTGCCGAAGAACCGGGTGCGGTCGGGCACGACATAGGTCTTGGAGACGTCCTCAACGGCGAGGATGACGGTCGGATCGCCGGACGCGACCATCGGCGGCGGTGGGTTGCCCCAGATCACCGGATTGCGGGTGATGAGATCGCGGCTGTAGGCGTGCTCGGGCGCCCTGAGCAGCCGCTCGGGCGTGCTGCGCTCGACGATCGCGCCACGGCTGAGCACGACGAGGTCGTCGGCGATGTCGCAGACCACCGGCAGCGAGGTCGAGATGAAGACGATACCAGCCGCAAGGT
>SLRI01000203.1 GCA_007131045.1 Rhodospirillales bacterium | reverse complement strand
CGACATGGACGATCACCCCGCCCTGCGCTGCGAGGCAGGCGCCGCCGTATTCGTGCAGCCGGGTGCGCACGTTGACCGGGGCCGGGGTCAGCTCCCGGGCCGCTTCCGGCCGCTGCGGATCGAGTGCCAGCAGCGTCACCCGGCCCCCCTCGTCCGGCCGGCCCTCGAGCAGCAGCAGCCGATCACCGTCGGCGGCGAGCTGGCCGAGCTTGTTCTGCTGGCGGGTGACCGTTTCGGGCCCGATCGGTGACGGCCAGCCACCGTAATCGGGACCGCGAGCGTGGGATGGGAAGGGCTCGGACAAGGTGCACCTCGAAGCTCGGTCGACGACCGCCGCATCGCGCCACGAATGGCGGGCCATGTCCAGCGTCTCGAGCCTGCCGCTCTGGGCGCACCCGCCGTTCAGGACGCCGCGCCGCGTGCCCGGCGCCAGCCGCTGCCGACCGGGCCGGGCCGCTCGGCAGCCCGGGTCGCCCGGCGCTGGCGCCAGCGATCGATCGGCTGTTCGACCAGGAACAGCAGCAAGAGTGCTGCGGCGAGCGAGAGCGCGCTCGTCCAGAGCCAGAGGCCGAGCGGGCTCACAGCCGGGCCGATCACCATCAGGATCGGAAAATGCGCGAGATAGACGCCGAACGAGAGCTCGCCGACCAGCCGATCGAGCCGCCGATAGCGGGTGAGGATGAACAAGAGCGGCACCACCACCGCCATGACCGGCGCCATGAACAGCGTGCTGCGCGGCATCACCCAATAGATCGGCAGGAGGAGCAAGAGGCCGCCGAGCGCAATCGTCCAGGCGAGCCCCTGCCGCTCGGCGAGCCAGCCGCGCACCGGCTCCTGCTCGAGCTGTCGGTAGAGGTGATAGCCAGAGGCCCCCATGAAGTAGAAATAGGCCGCCGAGCCGACGAAATGGTAGCCCCAGATCAGGTTCGAGGCGCCGGTGGCGGCGACCGCCACGTGGTAGAGCCCGCCGGCGACGACGAAGCCCAGGGCGACACGCCAGCCGCGGCGCAGCACGAAGGGCGAGACGGCGTAGTAGAAGGCCTCGATCGCCACCGTGAACAGGGGGTGGTTGAGGGACAGGCTGGAACCGTTGTGACCCGGCGTGCCGAACGGCGCAAAGCTCGCGCCCGCGGGATCGAGGCGGAGGAACCAGAGCAGGTCCTGGCCGACCACGAAGACGTTGCTGAAGACCAGAAAGGCGAGGGACGCCTGATCGAGCGCCGCGAGCATGGCCCAGAACGTGCCGAGACTCGTCGTCAGGCCGAACAGCCGGACCTCGTCGATCATGAAGAAGCTGAGGATCACCAGGAGGTTGACGATGACGACGGCGGGCCAGAGGCGGAGAAAGCGGTTGGTGTAGAACAGCCAGTTGGTATCGGCCGACTTGTACTTCTCGTTGAGCACGAGGGCCATGTAGAAGCCGGAGATGAGATAGAACATCTGCACGGCGGCGCGCCCGTCGGGCACCGGCAGGAACGTCTCGAACGGGGGCAGCCCCTGGGTGTAGACGGTGAAGGCCTGCGCGTGGAAGAAGACCACGAGCAGTGCCAGGATCAGCCGCAAGCTACCCATCAGCGGGGCCCTCCGTCGGCACCGTGGCGCGAACGCCACAGCCGGGCAGCCGCGTCGCCGGTACCGCGCGCCGATCGCCCTAATCCCCTCATTCACCACACTCGCCGCTGGGCAGAGCGATCCCCAAGACCGCTCTTCGCACTGGACGTTCTAAATCCATTCCCCTAATGTTCCCTTAACGTTCGACGCAAAAATAGCGGACACGACAAGGCAGGAGGACGGTGATGCAGATCGGTCGGGATGCCAAGGGGCGCGGGGCGACGGCCAACCCGGTCGGCCGTTTCGAGGCGCAGGACCACGCGCCGGTCGACGACGGCTGGGGTGGACTCGACGCGCTGATCAGCGCTGCGACCCCGCCGAAAACCGAGCTGTTTGCCGATGCCAGCCGCACGATCATCGCCGAAAACACCTCGCCGGACATCCCGTTCGACCGCTCGATCAACCCCTATCGTGGCTGCGAGCACGGATGCGTCTATTGTTACGCCAGACCAACGCACAACTATCTAGGGTTGTCGGCCGGCTTGGATTTCGAGACAAGGCTTTTCGTCAAGCACGATGCTGCTGAACTACTGGAGTATGCGTTGCGGCGGCCCGGCTACACCCCGGCACCGCTGGCGCTGGGCAGCAACACCGATCCCTATCAGCCGATCGAGCGTCGCCTCGAGATCACCCGGCGCATTCTCGAGGTCATGGCCAGGACCCGCCACCCGGTCACCATCGTCACCAAGTCCGCGGCCGTGCTGCGCGATCTCGACATCCTCGTACCGATGGCCCGCCAGGGCCTGGCCTCGGTGGCCCTCTCGATCACCACGCTCGACCGCGAGCTCGCCCGCAGGCTCGAGCCCCGGGCCGCTTCGCCGCACCGCCGGCTGGCGACCATCCGCGAGCTCTCCAGCGCCGGGGTGCCGACCGCGCTGAGCCTGGCACCGGTGATCCCCGGCCTCACCGACCACGAGATCGAGCGCATCCTCGAGGCCGCCGCCGGCGCCGGGGCCAGTGCCGCGAGCTGGATCCTCTTGCGCCTGCCGCACGACGTGAAGGAGCTCTTCGCCGAGTGGCTCGATACCCACTATCCCTTGCGCAAGGCCAAGGTTCTCTCGGCGGTCCGCCAATGCCGCGACGGCAGGCTGAACGATGCCGATTTCGGCAGCCGGATGCGGGGCCGGGGGCCGGTGGCCCTGCTCATCCGCCGCCGTTTCGAGCGGGCGGCGGAGCGGCTCGGGCTGCCGCGGCGCCGGCTGAACCTGCGCACCGACCTCTTCCGCAGCCCGGACAGCACGACGCAGCTCGGGCTCTTCGATCCTTTCCCCGCCTAGCCCGCGGCCTGTTCAAACGCGCCGATGCGGCCTATCCATCCGCGGCTAGCAGTCGAGGCCTATCCATCCGCGGCTAGCGGTCGAGGAGAGCATGGCGCGTTCGGTCACATCCTTCGTTTGTCAGGCCTGCGGGGCCGTGCAGCCCAAATGGGCCGGGCGATGCGACGCCTGCGGCGCCTGGAACAGCTTCGTCGAGGAGACGGCCGAGCCGCTGGCCAAGGGCACGCCCGCCCGCCGCAGGCGCGGCCGCGGCCTCGAGCTCGTCGGCCTGCGCGGCGAGGGCCGGCCGTTCCCCCGGCTGGTCACCGGCATCGACGAATTGGACCGTGCTCTCGGCGGCGGGCTGGTCGCCGGCTCGGCGGTGCTCTTGGGCGGCGATCCCGGCATCGGCAAGTCGACGCTGACCCTGCAGGCAGCGGCAGCCCTGGCCGCCGCGGGCAAGCGCGTGGTCTACCTCTCGGGCGAGGAATCGGTCGAGCAGATCCGCCTGCGCGCGGCCCGCACCGGGCTCGCCGAGGCCAGCGTCGAGCTCGCCGTCGGCACCTCGGTCGAGGCCATCCTCGAGACCCTCGACGGCCCGGCGCCGCCGGACTTTCTGGTCATCGATTCGATCCAGACCGTCTACCTCGAGGCGCTCGACCCGGCGCCCGGCACCGTCACCCAGCTCCGGGCCGCAGCCCAGGCGCTGATCCGCTTCGCCAAGAAGCGCGGCACGGCGCTCTTGCTGATCGGCCACGTCACCAAGGAGGGGCAGATCGCCGGGCCCAGGGTGCTCGAGCACATGGTCGACACCGTGCTCTACTTCGAAGGCGAGCGCGGCCACCAGTTCCGCCTGCTCCGCGCGGTCAAGAACCGGTTCGGCCCGGCCAACGAGATCGGGGTGTTCGAGATGCGCGAATCCGGCCTCGAGCCGGTCGCCAACCCCTCCGCCCTCTTTCTCGCCGATCGCGAGGCCGGGGTCAGCGGGGCCGCCGTCTTCGCCGGCATGGAAGGGACCCGGCCGGTGCTGGTCGAGATCCAGGCACTGGTCGCCCAGAGCTCGCTCGCCACGCCGCGGCGGGCGGTGGTCGGCTGGGACGCCGGCCGGCTGGCCATGCTGCTGGCCGTGCTCGACACCCGCTGTGGCCTTGTGATGGGGGCCAGGGACGTCTATCTCAACGTCGCGGGTGGGTTGAAAATCGGCGAGCCCGCGGCTGATCTGGCGGTTGCGGCAGCGCTCGTCTCGTCACTGGCCGACCAGCCGGTGCCGGAAGGTGCTGTGTTCTTCGGCGAGATCGGCCTTTCGGGCGAAATCCGGGCGGTGGCGATGCGTGAGGCACGGCTGAAGGAGGCGGCGAAGCTCGGCTTCAGCCGGGCGATCGTGCCCCGTCTCGGCGCCGATCCCGGCAGCGAGGCCGGTGCCGGTCTCGACATCCGGCCGCTCGCCAAGCTAGACCAGCTGCTCGACCTTTTCGATCTCAATCCACACGATGGGCCCCGATGAACGATCTTCCCGTCACCCTGTTCGATCTGCTCGTCGGCGGTGTCGTCATCCTCTCGACGCTTCTGGCCTTGAGCCGCGGCGCGGTGCGCGAGGCCCTGG
>SLRI01000109.1 GCA_007131045.1 Rhodospirillales bacterium | reverse complement strand
TCGGCGCGTCGACCCGAGGGCTCCGCACCATTGTGCGGGCTTTTTGATCCGTAGTGCCGCGAGAAGGGCTCTGTCGAGCGGCTGCCCGCCGGTCATTCGTCGACGCTGTGGTCCTCGTCGAGGAGGTCGATGCCGGCGCCGCCGCCACCATTGCCGCCGACACCGGCGGCGGCGCGGATCGCCGCCTCGATCTCGTCGGCCATGGCCGGGTTGGCGCGCAGGAAGGACTTTGCGTTCTCGCGCCCCTGGCCGATACGCTGGCTGCCGTAGGAGAACCAGGAGCCGGATTTCTCGACCAGCCCCGCCTTGACGCCGAGGTCGATCAGCTCGCCGGACTTCGAGATGCCCTCGCCGTACATGATGTCGAACTCGACCACGCGGAAGGGCGGTGCCACCTTGTTCTTGACCACCTTGACCCGGGTCTGGTTGCCGACCGTCTCGTCCTTCTCCTTGACCTGGCCGATACGGCGGATGTCGAGCCTGACGCTGGCGTAGAACTTGAGCGCGTTGCCGCCGGTCGTGGTCTCGGGGCTGCCGAACATCACCCCGATCTTCGAGCGGATCTGGTTGGTGAAGATCACCATGGTCTTCGAGCGGCTGATCGAGGAGGTGAGCTTTCGGAGCGCCTGGCTCATCAGCCGCGCCTGCAGTCCGACATGGCTGTCGCCCATCTCGCCTTCGAGTTCGGCCTTGGGCACCAGGGCGGCCACGGAGTCGACGACGATGACGTCGATGGCACCCGAGCGCACCAGGGTGTCGGCGATCTCGAGCGCCTGCTCGCCGGTATCGGGCTGGCTGATCAAGAGGTCGTCGAGATTGACCCCGAGCTTGCGGGAATAGCCGGGATCGAGCGCGTGCTCGGCATCGATGAAGGCGCAGGTGCCGCCGGCTTTCTGCGCCTCGGCGATGACGTGCAGGGTCAGCGTGGTCTTGCCCGAGCTCTCGGGCCCGTAAATCTCGACCACCCGGCCGCGCGGCAGCCCGCCGACGCCGAGGCCGATGTCGAGGCCCAGCGAGCCGGTCGAGACCGTTTCGATATCGGCATTCTGCTCGGCCTTGCCGAGCCGCATCACCGAGCCCTTGCCGAACGAGCGCTCGATCTGGGCGATCGCCGCATCCAACGCCCGCTGGCGATCGTCGGTCCGCCGCGTCGTCACGGTCTCTGCCATGTGCTGTCCTGTTCGATGATGGCTGTGCTGTCGCGTCTTCGGGTTCTTATATCGCCTCTTTTCCGGCGAAGAAAGCGGCGCGCTCTTCAACCGCTCGACTCGACCTTGGCCGGACGGCGCAACAGGACCAGGGCCAAGGCTGCGAGCACCAGAACGAGGGCCAGGACATCGGCGATGCCGACCGCTTCGCCGAGCAGCAGGGCCGAGCTCCAGAGCCCGACCACCGGGATCGCGAGCGTGCTGATCGCGGCGATGTTGGCCGGCAGGATCGAGACCAGCCGGACATAGGAGGAGAAGCAGAAGACCAGTGCGACGAAGACGACATAGGCCAGCGCCGCGAGGCCCAACGGCGTGACCCTGGAGAAGTCGGGCTCGGGCTCGAGAATCAGCCAGGCGATGACGATGGGGATGCCGCCGATCACCAGCTGCCAGCCGCTGAGTGCGAGGATGCCGATCTGCCAACTCCGCAGCTTCTGGCCGACCGTGCCGATCCCCCAGGCGATGGCGGCGGCGATCATCAAGAGATAGCCGGTGGGCACCACGCCGGTGCGGCCGAGTTCGGGGAGCAGCAGAAGTGCGATACCGGCGAGGCCGAGACCGAGCGCGGTGAGCTGTCGCCAGCGCAGCCGCTCGTTGAGGACCAGAACGCCCAGCAGGGTCGCCCAGAGCGGCATGGTGAAGGCGAGGATCGCTGCCCTGCCGCCGCCGATGCTGGTCAGCGCGAAGGCCGTCAGCATGTGCCAATTGCTGACATGAACGACCGAGAGGATCGCCAGTGGCAGCCACAAATGCCGGGGCGGCATCACCCGCTCGCCGGTCAGTCGGGCGAGCAGCAGGAGGCTGACCCCGGCCACGGCTACGCAGACCACGCGAAAGGTCCAGGGCGAGAGCTCGCCCACGACCAGTTTCATCGCCGGCCAGTTGAGCCCCCAGAGCAGCGAGATCGCGATGATCAGAATGATGGCGGTTGGCGGGACTCGATCGGCCGTACGTTCAGAAGTCGAAGCAGCGGCCACCTTTTTCCCAGTCGCCGTAGCGGGTGGGCTCGGGGCCCTTCGGGCCGCCCGTTTCGCCCTCGGGTTGCTCGGGCGCGGCGCCGCTCGGCGGTTTTCGCAGATCACCGTCGCGCCGGCCTTCTCGGCCAGCGGTCTCGGGCCGCCGCGTCGTCTCGCGCGGCGATCGGGTCAGCCGGTCGGGCGGATCAGCGGGCGCGGTCGTCTGCCGGTGGCCGGTCACTCGGTCATGACCTGCTGCTTGGCGGTCCCCTCGCATTCGCCCAGATGCTTGGTCAAGAGGTAGTCGCTCAGCTCGACCTTGGCCGCGGCCAGATCTTCCCGGGCCTTGTCGAGCACGCCGTTGTCGCCCGGCCGTTCGAACGCGGCCATCACCATCTCCTTGGCGTAGGCGGCGGCGTCGTCGCCGTTCTTGCCGAGATGGGTCTCGGCGAGCCACAAGCCGAACAGCTTGTTGCGCCGGTTGCGCACCTTGAAGGCAAACTCCTGATCGTGCTGGTAGCGAGCTTCTTCGCTCCTTTGGCGATCTTCCAACGACATGCGCTGCTCCCCGGTTAGGTGATCCGACTTCATGTCCTTATATAGGGGCGAGGCTCGCGGCCCGCCATCATCGGCGGTTGCGACCAATGGAGACCCGGCCCCGAATGTGCTCCGTCATCATCCTCAGACGCCCGACGCACGAGCGCTGGCCGCTGCTCCTCGCTGCCAATCGCGACGAGCTCGGCAGCCGCGAGACGGCACCGCCCGGCCGGCACTGGGACGAGCGTCCCGATGTCGTGGCCGGGCTCGATCGCGAAGCGGGCGGCAGCTGGCTCGGGCTCAACGATCACGGCGTGGTGGCGGCCGTGCTCAATCGCCGGGGCACGCTCGGGCCCGAGGCCGGCAAGCGCAGCCGGGGCGAGCTGGTGCTCGAGGCCTTGGATCACGCCGACGCGGAGGCTGCGGCTGCCGCCCTCGCCCATCTCGATCCGGCTGCCTACCGGCCGTTCAACCTGCTCGTCGCCGACGCCGTCGACGCCTTCTGGATCCGCCATGCCGGTGACGGGATGGTCCGTTCGGTGGCGCTCGAGCCCGGTATCGCCATGCTGACGGCGCGCGAGCTGAACGATCCGCAATCGCCCCGCACCCGACGCTATCTGCCGCTGTTTCGCGCGGCCGAGCCACCCGATCCCGACCCCGATCCGGATCGCGGCGACTGGTCGAGCTGGCAGCTCCTGCTCGCGGCCAAGGCCAGCGAGACCGGCGATCCGCGGGATGCGATGTGCATCCGCACCGACGGGCCCTACGGCACCGTCAGCTCGAGCCTGGTCGCCCTGCCGCCCGTGGTGACCGAGGAGCCGGTCTGGCTCTATGCCGAAGGCCCGCCGGACGAGGCGGCTTTCCGACCCGTAGAACTCTGAGCGCCGGGGCGTTGTTCAGGGAAAGGAGCCGGCGCGGCCGAGGCTCTCGCCGATCGAGGTCACGGGCTTTTCCATGAAGACGCTGCGCGGATCGGGTTCGTAGGGCGGGAAGGGATCGATCCGCACGAAGCCGGCGCGTTCGTAGAGTGCTATCGCCTCGGGCTGGGCGACGCTGGTCTCGAGCCGCAGCAGGGGCCGCCCGGAGCTCGCCGCTGCGGCCTCGAGATGGCTCAAGAGCTGGCGACCGATCCCGGATTGTCGCTGCTCGGGCACCACGTACATACGCTTGATCTCTGCATAGTCCGTATCCAGCCGCAAGGCGCCGCAGGCGACAACGGCGTCGTCGCGCTCGACGAAGACGAAGCGCACATTGGGCGACTGCAGCTCCTCGACCACCAGTCCGTAGCCGCTTTCCGGCGGGTAGAGCTCGGCCAGATAGCGATCGAAATCCGCCAAGAGCTTCTGGATGTGGTCGGCCGACGGCGCGGCGGTGGTAATCTTCAAATCTTCCATGATTGCCTCTTTCGTGGTGGCAAATGTCTCGTCGGGGCAAATGCTGGGCTGCAGCACGGCCGCGCCGAGGGGACTGCAGCCGCGAGACACGACCACGGCTTCGCCCGAATGTCTCGTCACGAGCGGTCGAATGGGAGACGCGCGCGGGCACGACCATGAAGGGCAAAGGCAGCGAATGCCGCGCCCTGCCCGCGACGTCCATGCTGCGCTGCAAAAGAGATAGTCTCGTTCGCCCGGCAAGGCCAGTGCGGCGCGCACCAACAGAAAACACGACGGCGGGCTGGCCCGCTTCGCCCGCGTTCCGAGCCGCGGCAGGCCGAGGGTTCAGCCGACGGTTTCGGGCACCTCCTCGTCGGGCGTGTCCTCGTCGGGCGTATCACCGTCGCCGAGC
>SLRI01000557.1 GCA_007131045.1 Rhodospirillales bacterium | reverse complement strand
TAAGAATCGTGCTCGCCCGGCAGGTCGAGGCCGCGCGGGCTGGTGTCGGGGCAGACGACGATCATCCCGGCGCTCGCTGCCGGCCCCTGAAAGCCCGCCTTGGTCGTCGCGTTTTCCCAGGTGCAGGTGAGGCCAGAGAGCCACCAGAGGACGGGGCAGCGCTGGCCGTTCTCGGCCGCCGGCGGCAGGTAGATGGAGAACGCCATCTTCGTGTCGGTGGCGGACGAATCGTGCTCGTAGACCGCCTGCACCCCGCCGTGGCAGCGATGCCCTGCCTTGATCTCCGGCTTTGCCGCCATCAATAGACCACCACGCCGCGGATCGACTTGCCTTCGTGCATCAGATCGAAGCCCTTGTTGATGTCGGAGAGCGGCATGGTGTGGGTGATCAGGTCGTCGATGTTGATCTTCTTCTCCATGTACCAGTCGACGATCTTGGGCACGTCCGTCCGGCCCCTGGCCCCGCCGAAGGCGGTGCCGCGCCAGACCCGGCCGGTGACCAGCTGGAAGGGCCTGGTCGCGATCTCCTGGCCGGCCCCGGCGACGCCGATGATGATGCTCTCGCCCCAGCCCTTGTGGCAGCATTCGAGCGCCTGGCGCATCGTCTTGACGTTGCCGATGCACTCGAAGCTGTAGTCGGCCCCACCCTTGGTCAGCTCGACGATGTGCGCGACCACGTCCTTTTCACCGAGGTCCTTCGGGTTGACGAAGTGGGTCATCCCAAATTTCCTGGCGATATCCTCGCGCGCCGGGTTGATGTCGACGCCGACGATCATGTCGGCCCCGACCAGCCTCGCCCCCTGGATGACGTTGAGCCCGATCCCGCCGAGGCCGAAGACGACGACGTTGGAGCCCGGCTCCACCTTGGCGGTGTTGATCACAGCACCAATGCCGGTGGTCACGCCACAGCCGATATAGCAGATCTTGTCGAAGGGCGCGTCCTTACGCACCTTGGCGACGGCGATCTCGGGCAGCACGGTGAAGTTGGCGAAGGTCGAGCAGCCCATGTAGTGGTAGATCGGGTCCTTGCCGAGCTTGAACCGCGAGGTCCCGTCCGGCATCAGGCCCTGCCCCTGGGTCGTGCGGATCGCCTGGCAGAGATTGGTCTTGGGGTGCAGGCAGTAGTCGCATTCCCGGCATTCCGGCGTGTAGAGCGGGATCACGTGGTCGCCGGGCTGGACCGAGGTGACGCCGGCACCCACCTCGCGCACGATGCCGGCCCCCTCGTGGCCGAGGATCGCGGGGAAGATGCCCTCGGGATCACCGCCGGAGCGGGTGAACTCGTCGGTGTGGCAGAGTCCGGTCGCCATCACCTCGATCAGCACCTCGCCGGCCCTCGGCCCCTCGAGCTCGACCGTGGTCACCTCGAGCGGCTCGCCCGCCGCCATCGCCACCGCTGCCTTGACCTGCATGCGCTTTCTCCCTGGCTCGCTGTCGCGCCAGCCTAGAGATCCCTGCGGTCGAGGGCAATCGGCAGCGCGCCTGCGGCTTCAGGGTTCGGCCGAAACCCCGACCCCGGCGGCAGCAAGATCCACACCTCTCGGCATCTCGTAAAGACGCCCAACGATTGCACGGCAAAATGAAAACCCCGCGGGCAACGCTGGCCGCGCGGGGTTTTCCGGCATTGATTGCCATGTCCCGACCGAGGGTCGGGCACGTTACGGCCGTGCTGTCATCGCACCGGCCGGTGTCGTCTCATGCTGATTGTCGGTCGGCCAGGACACTGGGATCCCGAGGGTGCCCGGGCCGTGATCCCATCTAGGGCTTTTTCGGCCGCGGCGATGGGATCTCTACCACTTCGTGGGTGGATCTTCCATGCGTGTCTCGCACCCTCCCTCTTCGTGGTTGCGCCGGTCGTTGGTCGGCTGCCGGGGCTTGGTCCTGGTTCCCCCGGTTCGGACGCCGACGGCATCGTTTGCCCCAGGTCGACACCGCGGTGGCGCGCGCCGGGCTACGACCGACAAGACGAGATCTCGTCCGCGCCATCCTGAAGCCAATACCAACGGCCAGGACGCTACAATACTTTGCCCCAGTATTCAAGTAGCTGTCGCGCGGCGCCTCCGGTTTTTGCTCGGCTTCGGCAGAAGGGGGCGCGGCGACCGCAACAAGGCCCGCCGATTTCGAGCGGCGGGCCTCTGCCAGGATTGTGGTCTTACTATTCGGCGAGGCGCGCCCAGCGGAACTGCGGCGCGTCCTGGGCCTCGATCGGCAGCTCGAGGGTGTCCTTCATCGCCCACACCAGCACCTGGTGGTGCAGCGGCACGTAGACGACGTCCGCCTGGACGATGTCCCAGACCTCGGTGATCATGCCGTCACGCGCCTCGAGGTCGACCGTGGCCTCCATCTGGGTGGTCAGCTCGTTGACCCGTTCGTTGTCGTAGCCGGTGAAGTTCCAGCTGCCGTCCGACTTGTAGAGGAAGTTGAAGATGTAGTGGCTGTCCAGGGTCGGCACGCCCCAGCCGAGCATGTAGAAGTCGTGCTCGCCGTTCTGCAGCTCCTGGAAGTGGATCGAGTTGGGCTGCGCCTGGAGGTTCACCGAGATGCCGATCTGCGCCAGCATCGCCACCATCGCCTGGCAGATCGCCTCGTCGTTGATGTAGCGGTCGTTGGGGCAATGCAGGGTGGTGGTGAAGCCGTCGGCGTAGCCGGCCTCGGCCATCAGCTCCTTGGCCGCCGCGACGTCGAACGGCAGGCGTTCGTCGAGCGCGTCGCTGTAGCCGTGCACGCCGGGAGGGGCGATGGTGCCGGCCGGGGCCGAGAGCCCGCGCATGATCCGCGACTGGATCGCCTCGACATCGGTCGCCTGGTAGATCGCCTGGCGCACCCGGACGTCCTGAAACGGGTTGCCGTCGGTGTAGCGCAGCTCGTCCGAGGCCTGGTCCATGCCGAAGAAGATGCTGCGGATCTGCGGTGTGGAGATGGTCTTCAGGCCCGGGGTGCCTTCGATCCGGGCGAGGTCCTGCAAGGGCGGGTCGAGGACGAAGTCGACCTCGCCGGAGAGCAGGGCTGCGATCCGGGTCGCGGCGTTCTGGATCGGCGTATAGACGATCTCGTCGACATTGTGCGGGTCCTGCTCGAGGCCCCACCAGTCGTCGTTGCGGACCATCACGGTGCGCACGTCCGGCTCGCGCAGCTCGAGGCGGAAGGGCCCGGTGCCGTTGGCGTTCCGGACCGCATAAGTCTCCTCGCCGCCGGCAAAGTCCTGCGGCTCGACCACGCCGTTGGCCTCGGCCCAGGCCTTGTTCATGATCTTCAGCTCGGTCAGCTGGTTGGGCAGGATCGGGTTGGGGCCGACGGTGTGGATCAGCACCGTGTAGTCGTCGATCGCCTCGGCCCGGTCGACCGAGGTGATGTAGCCGGTGAAGTCCGAGGTCTCGGTCTGCGCCCGCTCGAAGCTGAAGACGACGTCCTCGGCGGTGAGGGGGGCGCCGTCGTGGAACGCGACACCTTCCCTGAGCTTGAACTCCCAGACGGTGGGCTCGACCGGTTCCCAGGAGACGGCGAGGCCCGGCTCCATCGACTGGTCGGCGGCGCGGATGATCAGGCTCTCGTAGACCTGCTTGTTCTGGGTGTTGGTCGGCCCGTGGTTCTGCGCGTGCGGGTCGAAGGTCAGGGCGTCGCCCTGGCTCGCCCAGCGCAGCGTATTGTTGGCCAGGGCGTCGGTGGCGTGGGCGAGCACCAGTGCCAGCGTCGCCACGCCCGTGAGCAGAAGTCGCTTCTCCATCAGGATCTCCCTAACGCATTGTGGCCGGAGCCGCCCCGCCCGCGGCGGGCGCTGCCGTCTTTAATCAAGCTCCGAGCATGGCGTGCCGCTGTCAACAGAGATGGCTCGAGCCGATCGCGGATCAGGCGAGGCCGAGGGCCGCCCGGTTGCGCGCGCGATCGACACCTTCGGCCTGCATGTTGGCGTCGAACGCGCGCTCCTGGACCTGGATGACGTGGCGGCGGACCAAATCCGCACCTTCGGCCGCCCCCTGGTCCGGGTGCTTGATGCAGCATTCCCACTCGACCACGGCCCAGCCGGCATAGTCGACTTCGGCGAGCGTGGCGAAGATCGCACTGAAATCGATCTCGCCGTCGCCGGGGCTCCTGAACCTGCCGGCCCGGGTCGGCCAGTTCTGGTAGCCGCCCCAGAGGCCGGTCCTGGCCGAGCGGCGGACCTCGGCGTCCTTGACGTGGAACGAGCGGATACGTTCGGCGTAGACCTCGATGAAGCCGACATAATCCATGCCCTGCAGATGCAGGTGCGAGGGGTCGTAGAGGATGGTGGCCCGCGCATGGCCACCCAGCTTGTCGAGGAACATCTCGAAGGTCAGGCCGTCGTGCAGGTCCTCGCCCGGATGGATCTCGAAGGCGAGATCGACGCCGACATCGTCGAACGCATCGAGGATCGGCCGCCAGCGCCGGGCGAGCTCGGCAAAGCCCTCCTCGACCAGGCCGAACGGCCTCGGCGGGTAGAGGTAGAGATAGGGCCAGAGCAGCGAGCCCGAGAAGGTGACGTGGCGGG
>SLRI01000530.1 GCA_007131045.1 Rhodospirillales bacterium | reverse complement strand
CCCGCCAAGGTCGCCATCACCGCCGTCATGCGCAAGCTCGTCATCCTCGCCAACGCGCTGCTGCGCGACGATCGGCTCTGGACGACAAAAGCCGCTTGACCAAGACGGATACTCTAGCCGCGGCCGCCGGCAATCCCGGTGGTCAGCGGCGAGGCGAGGCAGCGCGTCCCGGCCGCACCGGGCTCGGGCGCCAAGCCGCCCGCCCTGGTCAAGAAGAGCCGCTCTGGCTCGATGTGCGGCGACGGCCAGGCCGCCTCGCCGACCCAAAAGCCGGGGCGCTCGTCCGGCTCCTGCCGGCTGTCGCCGCCGTCGAGCATGTAGGCGCGAAGCGCCGGCGGGACCTCGCCATCCAGGCGGCGGGCCAGCCAGCGGTCCCACCAGGCGACCATCTCGGCGGTGAAGTCCATCGCCGGGCCCGGCACGCCGAGCTGCGGGTATTTGTGCCCCCAGGGCCCGACCAGCCCAGAGGCCGGTACCTCGAGGCCGGCGACGAGGCGGAAGACGGCATTCGAATAGGGATCGGCCCAGCCGCCCACCGCCAGCACCGGCACCTCGATCGCCGACAGGTCCTCGGCGACCGAGCCATGCCGCCAGAAGGCGTCGCGATGCTGGTGCGCCAGCCAGTTGGCGGCGAGGAACGGCATGTGCTCGAGCCGTTCGAGCCACAGCGCGCGCCAGGCATCCCCGACCACGAGCGGGTCCGGCGGCCGCGACGAGTAGGCCATCATCGTCGCCGACCAGGCGAGATTGTCGGCGAGCAGGCAGCCGCCGCGATAATGAATGTCGTCGGCGTAGCGGTCGTCGGTCGAGCAGACGGTGATCACCGCGGCCAGGGCCGGCGGGCGCAATGCTGCGATCTGCAGGGCCTTGAAGCCGCCCCAGGAAATGCCGATCATGCCGACGCTGCCGGAGCACCAGGGTTGGGCCGCGAGCCAGGCGATCACCTCGGCACCGTCGGCGAGTTCCTGCGGCAGATACTCGTCGAGCATCAGCCCCTCGGAATCGCCATTGCCGCGGATGTCGACCCGGACACAGGCATAGCCGTGGGCGGCGACCTTCGGGTGCATGGTCTGGTCGCGCGGCGCGGTGGCATCGCGCTTGCGGTAGGGGATGTATTCGAGAACCGCCGGCACGGGCCGCTCGCTCGCGTCCTCGGGCAGCCAGATCCGGGCAGCCAGCCGGCAGCCGTCCGGCAGCGTGATGAAGACGTTCTCGATCTCGACGACGGCACGCCGGCCTTCAGCGCCCATTACCGCTCCCCGGGGTGGCCGTCGGCGATGGTTCGCTTCAGGCCGTTGTCAGCCCCATAGGACAGCCGCAAGCCCGCCCCCTGGCAATTTCGCGCTTCGCAGCGCTTTTGCGCGAACTGACGCTGTGCTAGCGTCAGTCAGCGCCAGAAGCCGATGGGAGCCTGTTGCTGTCGAACGCCGCCTTCGCCGAGAATCTGCGGCTGCTCTGCGGGTATTACGATTCGGTGTCCGCCGTCTGCCGCCGGCTGCCCATGAACCGCCAGCAATTCAACAAGTACCTGGCCGGGCAGGCCATGCCGTCGCGCCACAACCTGCGCCGCATCTGCGCCTTCTTCGGCGTCGAGGAGGCCGAGATCATGCTGCCGAGCCGCCGCTTCGCCGAGGTCGTCGATCTCCGGCCGCGCGGGCGGGCAGGCACGAACGCGCTGCCGCCGCATGTCGAGCACATCGAGCTGCTCCGCCGCCTCGGCGGCAACCGGCTCGACGCCTATCTCGGCTACTACTATCGCTACTTCTATTCCTACGGCTTTCCCGGCCGCATCGTGAAATCGCTGCTCGCCTTCTACCGCCAGGACGACGTCTACTACACCAAGAACATCGGCATGCTCACCGACAGCAAAGGTGACCGGCCGCACGCCGTCCATTTCAAGTATCTGGGATTGCCGCTCCTGTTGAACGATCGAATCTTCCTGCTCGAATACGAATCGAGGCTGCGGGACATCGTATCCGAGACCATTCTCTACCCGACCTACCGTGACCGGCTCGACCTGCTGCTCGGTGTGCAGTGCACGCTCGCCGGCCGACGGACCCGCGAGCCGGCCGCGGGCAAGGTCGTGCTCGAGTTCCTCGGCCGCCGCATCCAACTGCGCAAGGCGCTGCGCAGCTGCGGCCTGTTCGGGCCCAACGACGGCAAAGTCGCGGACGCCATCATGGAGCAGCTCGACAACCACCTCGGCCCCGACGACCACGTGCTCCTCGTTCCCGGGAGCTGAGCAGTACAGCCGTCGCCGGTCAGCCTGCGGCGGGCGCCGGCGCCGCCGCGGTCCGCCCTGAGCGGGGCGGCAGGCCTGCGGTCTCAATGGCCGAGCGAGTCGAGGATCGCCTTCATTTCCTTTACGATCATGGCCGTCGTATCGCCAAGCCTGTTGCCGCGACAGATCGCAATGCTCAGCGTCTCGTTCAGGCGGCGGCTGTCGAGCGGACGAAAGACCAGCCGTTTCCTCTCGACCTCGTTGCAGACATCGGCCAAGTGAGAAGGCCGATGCCCTTTCCGTCCCTCAGGTAAGCGATCAGGGCGGTGATCGAATTGGTGCTGATCCGGACCTTGGGATTGACGCGCACACCGAGAACCTCGGCCAGCGCCACGCTGGGCAGGCACAGCGGGTATTGAAGCGCCTGGGCGAGCTTCATCGGCCCGGTGCCGCCGGGCCCGTATCCTGGCGCATGGACAGCGCCGATTTGATACTCCTCGCTTCGCACTACCACGAGCCGGGATAGGCGGGGCGCGCAATGCCACTGGTCATCATCGGCGCGACCGCCGAAGGACAAGAAGGAGAGGTGGTCCCCGTTGCAGCCGATCTCGGCTGCAATCGACGTCATCACTGCCCATTCCAAGCGTGCTCAGCACGATGCTCGAACACCATCCGCACGGCCCGCGCTCGCACCTCAGGTGCCAATCTCGTCGATGCGATAGCTCCATCCTCCCAAGAGTCGGAGCCTCCCGAAAACCGGGGGCGGTTCAAGACAGCCCGCTCCCCCGGGCCTTGTGTCGGTTTGCTGCTCCGCTGCTACTCAGACCCCAATCACGCGGTATTCACTTTTGGCGCCGAATCGGCTATACTGGTCGATCCATAAAAAAAGCAGGGGAGCTTGTCGATGGACATCGATTCTGTCCGCCGCCGCAGTGTTCTCACCCATGGCAGCGGCGTGCTCGCTGGACTCGCCGTGCTCAACTCGCCGTTGCTGGCCCGAGCTTTCCCGGCACGAGAAGGGGAGGAGGTCGTGGCCTGGGCGGACCCGCCGCCAGAGAACCCGGTCCCCGATCAGGTGCAGAATCAGCTCGACTGGGAAGCCTTGGACAGCTGGATCACGCCGAACGACCGGTTCTTCCGCATCGCGCATTATGGCTGGCCGGAGATCGACGCGGCGGGCTGGCGGCTGCGGGTCGGGGGGCTGGTGCGGAACCCGCTGGCGCTCTCGCTCGACGAGATTCGGGCACGGCCGCGGCAGGAGGTGGCCTTCACGATTGAATGCGCGGGCAATCACGGTTTTCCCTTCTTCACCGGTGGCATCGGCAACGCCCGCTGGGGTGGCACGCCGCTGGCGTCCGTGCTCGAGGAGGCAGGCGTCGCGGAAGATGCCGTCGAGGTCGTCTTCTTCGGCGCCGATACCGGCGAGGAGGTGGTGCACGAGGTGTCGATCACCGAGCATTTCGCCCGCTCCATGTCGCTGGCCGATGCCATGAACCCCGCCAACCTGCTATGCTACGAGATGAACGGAGAAGCGCTTCCCGCCGGCAACGGCCACCCCTTGCGGTTGATCGCCCCCGGCTGGTACGGCATCGCCAACGTCAAATGGCTGGAGCGCATCGAGCTGCGGTCGACTCGCTACATGGGCCGCTTCATGGCGGCCGACTACGTGTCGCTGCGCGAGGAGGCGGTCAATGGCGAAACCCTCTGGACGCGGAACTCGGTCGGTCCCGCCCGGCTCAAGTCGGTGCCGGCGAAGGTGACGCGGGAGAACGGCGCCTATCGCATCGTCGGCGCTGCCTGGGGGGCGCCGATCGACCGTGTCGAGGTGCGCATCGACGACGGCGACTGGCAGGCAGCCGAGCTCGACCGGACCGAGTCCGCCGAGCACGCGTGGACGATCTGGTCCCTCGACTGGCCGGAGCCGGCGGCAGGCCCGCACACCATCACCTCACGGGCGATCGATGCCGCAGGCAACATTCAGCCGGCCATGGACGACCCACTGATCGCCAACAAGCACACCTACTGGGAGAGCAATGGCCAGGTGACCCGTCAGATCGTCATCAGCTGAACGCCCGGAAGAGGAACTGTGGGCGCGGACAGGATCATCCTCCCCGCATGGCGGCAGGGGGAGAAGAGACGAACTGTCCGATATTGGACCGATAACGGAACAGATCGCCCCACCGTCAACATCGGCCACCACACGCCGTCCGTCTACGAGTGCAAAACCCATCCGCTTCGCGCTACACTCTGTCGGCATCGGGAGCCCTCCTGCGCTCGCTTAGAGCCCGTTTGAAAAGTTCTG
>SLRI01000671.1 GCA_007131045.1 Rhodospirillales bacterium | reverse complement strand
TGATGATCCAGCTGCCGATCACGCTGCTGGCCGGGGCCATCGGCATCTGGCTCTTCTACGTCCAGCACCAGTTCGAGCACACCTACTGGGCGCGCGACGAAGCGTGGGACAGCCGCGACGGTGCGCTGCACGGCAGCTCGCACTATGACCTGCCCCCGGTGCTGCGCTGGTTCACCGCCAATATCGGCCTGCACCACATCCACCACCTCTCGAGCCGGATCCCCTGCTACCGGCTCGACGAGGCGATGAACGATCATCCGGAGCTGAAGGACGTCAGCCGGCTGACGCTCAAAGAGAGCATCGCCTGCCTGCCGCTTGCCCTCTGGGACGAGGACCGCCAGCTCCTGGTCGCCTTCAGCGAGGTGCCACGCTGACCAGCCACCGCCCCGGGCTCGTCGAAACGGCCAGCGATGCGCCGGCTGGCGCGAGCGGCCGGGTCGCGTTCTGGGCGATCGGACTAGGTGGTGCCGCGGCGCTGTTCCTTCTATGGCAGGTCATCCAGCCGCTCCTGGTCATCGCTGCGGGCATCCTGATCGGTATTCTGCTCGATGCCTGCGTGCGCGGCCTCCGCTGGCTCCTGCCGATCGGCCGCGGCTTGGCCCTGGCACTCACCTGCCTCGCCTTCACCACGCTCTTCGTCGGCGCCTTCGCCTGGGGCGGCTACCAGCTCGCGGTCCAGGCGGAGGCGCTGGCTCAGACGGCCACCGAGGTGTTCGACGACTGGCGCGCGGAGCTCGACCTGCTCGGCATCAGCGGCGACAGCGGTGCGGCGGAGGGGGAAGAGGTCGTTGCTGCCGAGGCCGGCGAGGACGAGGCGGAGAGCGGTAGCGAGAGCCTGGCCAAGTTCCTCCTGCCCGACCCCGAGAATCTCGTCGAGCGGGTCGGCTCGATCTTTCGCACCACCTTCGGGGCGATCGGCGACACGGCCGTGATCATCTTCGTCGCGATCTTCACCGCCGCCGATCCGAGCGCCTATCGCAACGGGCTCTTGAGCCTAGTGCCTCGGCGACGACGCCAGCACTTCGCCCTGATCCTCGACGATACCGGCACCATGCTGCGCTGGTGGCTGGTCGGCCAGCTGTTCGCCATGCTCGCGGTCGGCACCGCCACCTGGCTGCTGCTGACCGCCATCGGCATGCCGTCGGCCCTGCTGCTCGGCCTGCAGGCCGGGATCCTGACCTTCATCCCCTTTCTCGGCCCGTTCATCGGCGGCGTCGCCATCATGCTGACCGCCATGGCCCAGGGCGGCACGATGATCTTCTGGGCCTTGGGCGGCTACGCCCTGATCCAGTCGGTCGAAGGCTATCTCCTCACGCCTTTGGTCCAGCAGCGGACGGTCGATCTGCGGCCGTTGCTCGCGATCACGGCGATGATCCTCTTCGGCACCCTCTTCGGCCTGCTCGGCATTGCCCTCGCGACGCCGCTGGTCGCCGTCATCCGGCTGCTGGTCCTCCGCCTCTATGTGGACGACGCGCTGGGTGGCGCGCACCTGCCCGCGGCCGAGACCGCTGATCCAGATTAGCGTCGGGCACCCGGACGTGCGCTAGCATCACGGCTCCTAGTATCACGGCTCGACGATTCTGCGTCGATGCCCTCATCCGAACGGAGAAGATCATGGTTGCGTTCCCCGACACCAAGGACGTCAAGGCCGACGCGAGCGATCTTGCCGGCGACATCGCCCAGCTGAGGAAGGACCTCGAGAAGCTCAGCGGTTCGGTCATGGGTCTCGGCCGTGACGGCATCAGGGCGGCCCAGAAAGGTGGCGCCGAGCAACTCGGCGCCTGGCGCGACGACGTCGGCGACTTGGCGACGAGTGTGAAAAAGCAGGGCCAGCACCAGCTCGACGCCGTCGAGGGCCAGGTCCGCGAGCGCCCCCTCTTGACCCTGCTCGCCGCGTTCGGCGTCGGTCTTTTGGTCTCGCGTCTCGTCGACCGCCGCTGAACGGCGGGGCGGGCGATAGGCCGGCCCGCCAGGCTCGTGAGCGATTGGCGGCTTCGGCTCGAGCCATCGGCCGAGAACGCGTCTTTCCTCACCTGGACGTGAACCGATCGACCAGGAAGCTGGTCGCGCCGTGGAGCACCGCCGAGGCGAAGATGGTGTAGGCGACGAGCGCCCAGAGCTGGCTCTCGTTGACGAATTCCATGTGGCCCGTGGCATAGCCGACATAATAGATCGAACCGATGCCGCGGACGCCGAAGAAGCCGACGATCCAGCGATCGCCGGATGGCAGGTCGGTGCCGATCAGCGCCAGCCATCCGGCGAGCGGACGAATGACCAGCAACAGGCCGAAGCCGATGACGGTGTGGCGCCAGTCGAGCGCCGGCCACAAGGCCGGCAAGGTGCTGCCGAGAAGAACCAGCAGGATCGCCGTCAAGGCATGCTCGATCGCCTCGCTGAACGCGTGCAGACGCTGATGAAAGTGATGTCTCTCCTCGACCCGTCGACAGACCAGGCCGGCCACGAATGCGCCGATGAAGCCGTAGCCCTCGGCCAGCTCCACGAGCCCGTAGCAGAGCAGCACCGCTGCCAATGCGATCACGCCCGGTCCGCTCTTCTCGAGCGCGCTCCGGCCCCGCTCGGAGAACAGGCTCCTGCCGAGGAGCCAGCCTACGCCGGCACCCACGACGATGCCCACCAGGATCCGATAGAGAACGTCGCGCACCAGCCACTCCACTAGCCAGTCGGCCGGATCCGCGCCTCGAGCCGCGATGAGCAGGCCCAGATAGACGAACGGAAAGGCGAGGCCGTCGTTCAGCCCGGCCTCGGCGGTCAGCGTGAATCGCACCGGGTGCTCGCCACCTTCGAGCGGCGGCCCGACCTGGACGTCACCTGCCAGGACCGGGTCCGTCGGGGCGAGCACGGCACCCAGCAGCACCGCCCCGGCCACGGTCATGCCGGCGAGGCCCCAGCCGACCGCGGCCACCGCGGCAATGGTGAGCGGCATCGCCACCAGCAGCAGGCGCAAGGTGGGCTGCCAGAGCCTGTAGTTCCCGAGATTGTCGATGCGCAGACCGGTGGCGAACAGGACGATGATCACCACGATCTCGCTGGTCACCTCCCAAAGACGGGGTGCCGTCGTCGGATCCAGCGCACTCGGCATCCCGGGCACCACGGCATAGGCAGCGAGCCCCAGAATCATCAGGAGCGCCGCCGACGATGCGGCGCGCCGGAACACCAGCCGCGGCAACAGATAGGCGACGAAGATGGCGCCGCCGACGGCGGCCAGCAGCACGTGGTAGTCGGAAAGACCGAAGAAGCCGCTATCCTGCATTATAATGACCGACTGACGGCGCCCACAGACCGTTATGCTGTCGAACCTGCTGCCGCCAAGCCTCGCGACGACAGAGGGCGTGAATTTTGCTCATGGCAAACGGCCCTTTGGCTCGGCGAATTCACCAAATCACTGTAGCCAATGAGGTCGCAGCCGAAATGGCCGGGCGAAATGGCCGGCAAAGTGTCTTTCGTCACAGGGGCTGGCTGCGTTTTCGGCAACTCCGTGCAGGACGGACTCGATGCGGCCGGCCGACCTCGGATGCCGGAGTCCCGCTGGTGGCGGCCATCGCGGCCGCTCCCCCGGCCGCGGCCCGACTAGGGCCCGCCGTCCGAGGGAACCGTGCAGCGTGTCGCGCGTCACCGTTACCGCAGGCCGAGAAAGCCCAGGATGACGACGACGATGACGACGGCGCCCACTAGCCAAACGATATTGTTCATCTCGATCTTCCAATCACTGTTCAGGGGCCTACGCCCCATCGGTCCGACAAAAGATTCTGTACAGACTCGTGTCAGACCCGCACTGATCCAGATTAGCTCACAGCCAATTCCAATTATTGACAAAAAAATTAACAAATGATGACAAATAAAAAAAGGGAGGCTGATCGAGATTAGCGGCCGGATAAAACCGACAGCTAGGGTTGCCTTCCACCCCGTTTACCAAGGTGACCCTAATGAAAACCAAGTTTCTTGCCACGACCGCCATCGTGCTGATCGGCCTCTCCGGCGCCGCATGGGCCCAACAGACGGCACCCGCCGGCAAGCCCGACCAGGCCGCCGAGGCCACCACCGGGGAGCAGACGCTCGGCCGAACCTCGACCGACCAGCCGTTGCCCGGTGCGGATGTCGGCACCCCCGAAGAACTCGCCAGCGATGCGCAAACCGACCCGGCGGCCGACACGACCGAGCCCGCAGTCGGCATGTCGAGCGAGACCAGCTCGGAGCGGCTGCGCTCCTACAGCAGCAGCACCACCACCGAGCCCTTCACCGGCAGCGTCGTCGGCGGCATGTCGGCCGACGACCTGATCGGCATGAGCGTCGTCGACAGCGACGGCGAGAGCGTCGGCAAGGTCTCCGACCTGATCATCGGCAGCGACGATGTCGTCAACCACGCGATCGTCGAGGTCGGCGGCTTTCTCGGGTTCGGCGCGAAGACCACGGCGATCGACCTCGAGCACGCCACCTTCGACCAGAGCAAGGGTGAGGTCACGCTCGACATCAGCCGTGCCGAGATCGACGCGATGCCCGAATACGATCGGGACGACGACGGCT
>SLRI01000052.1 GCA_007131045.1 Rhodospirillales bacterium | reverse complement strand
TGGGGGCAGGGGCTGCGCGAGTTGCGCGTGCCGATGCTGTTCATGCTGCCGGCGGGGTTGCTGGTCGTCGTCTTCTTCGTCGTGCCGGTGATCAACACCATCCTGATCTCGCTCACCGACCTCTCGACCGCGACCTTCCGCGATCCGACCTTCGTCGGCGTCGGCAACTACATGAGCATCCTGCAGAACCGCTGGACGCCGACGATTCTGCAAAACACCCTCTTCTACGTCGCGATCACGCTCGCCTTCAATGTCGGCATGGGGCTGGTGATTGCACTCACCACCAACTTCTTGCCCGACCGGCTGGGCGACAGTTTCCGCTCGCTCTGGCTCTTGCCCCGGATCACCAGCCCCGTGGTCTACGTGCTGATCTGGCAGGGGCTGCTGGCACCCGGGCCCTATGGGCTGTTGAGCGAGATGACCGGGATCTCGCAAAACTGGATCAACAACCACCCCTGGGCGGTGCTCATCCTCGCCAACGGCATCATCGGCGCGTCGTTCGGCATGCTGATCTTCACAGCGGCCATTCGCGCCATCCCGGCCGATCTCTTCCACGCGGCCGGCGTCGACGGCGCCTCGAACTGGCAGGTGGTGCGCTACGTGATCCTGCCGCAGCTGCACTGGCCGATCATGTTCGTCACCGCCTATCAGGCCCTCTCGCTTCTGAGCTCGTTCGAGTACATCCTGCTTTTGACCGGCGGCGGGCCAGGCTTCTACACCACCGAGGTCTGGTCGCTCTGGGCCTACAACGAGGCCTTCGAGAGCTATGTCGGCAATGCCCGCTTCGGCATGGGTGCGGCCATGGCGGCCGTCCTGGTCGTCATCGGCATCGGCACGTCCCTGGCGCTGCTTCGCCTGTTTCGCTTCGGTGCCCTGATGCAGCAGCCCAAGATCGAGGTGAATTGAGCCATGGAGGTCTTTCAGCGGCGCTGGGTCGGCACCTTCATCGTCATCCTCGGGGTGACCTTCCCGATCGCGCTCGGCTATCTCTGGCTGGTCTTGACCTCGACCAATCGCGAGGTGCACGGGCTCTGGCCGATCGGCGGCTGGGAGCTGCAGAACTGGCGTTTCTTGTGGGAGCCGATCGGCCGGCGGCCGATGATCTGGCAGGTGCTCCTCAACACGCTGATCTTCGCGGGCGGCGTCTCGCTCCTGGTCGTCACCGTCTCCGCCATGGCGGCCTACGCCATCTCGCGGATGAACTTCAAGGGCCGCGGCATGTTCCTGGGCCTCGTCCTGGTCCTCCACGCCTTTCCGGCGGTGAGCCTCTTGATCGCCACCTTCTACGTTCTGGTCATGCTGCGGCTGTTCGACAGCCTCTTGGGCGTCGTGCTGGTGATGACCGCCTTCATGATGCCGCTCGGCATCTGGCTCCTGAAGGGCTTTTTCGACAATCTCTCCTGGGACATGGAGATGGCAGCCCTGGTCGATGGTGCTTCGCGCTTTCGCATCTTCTTTCAGATAGCATTGCCGCTCGCCAAGCCCGGCCTTTTCGCGCTCGGTATCTTCTCGTTCCTGATCGCCTGGGGCGAGTTCATCCTGCCCTACACCTTCATCGCCTCCTCGCGCGTCTGGATCTTCTCGATCTACCTCGAGAGCCTGATGGGCGACCTCTCGGCCACCGATTTCGGCCTCTTGACCGCGGTCGGCCTGTTCTACACCCTGCCCGCCGTCATCGTCTTCCTGCTCGGCCAGAAGTACCTCTTGCAGATGTACTATGGCGGGAGCAAGGGATGAGGGCCGCAGCCCTCGAGCTCAAGGGCGTGCCGGTGGCGCTCCGCGGCCTCGCCAAGCGGTTCGGCACCGTGGATGCGCTGACCCCGGTCGATCTCGACATCGAGGCGGGCGAGCTCGTCGCGTTCCTCGGCCCCTCCGGCTGCGGCAAGACCACGACGCTGCTCTTGATCGCCGGGATCTACCGGCCGACGGCGGGCCAGATCTATTTCGACGAGACCCAGGTCGACCACCTCCACCCGCGCGACCGCGATGTCGGCATGGTCTTTCAGTCCTATGCGCTCTACCCGCATTTCACCCTCTTCGACAACATCGCCTTTCCCCTGACCATCCAGCGCACCGCCAGGAACGTGGCGCGCGAACGGGTCACCCGGGTGGCCGAGATGCTCGGCATCGGCGAGATCCTCGAGCGGCGGCCGAGCCAGGTCTCGGGCGGCCAGCAGCAGCGCGCGGCCCTCGCCCGCGCCCTGGTCAAGCAGCCGCGCATCCTGCTGCTCGACGAGCCGCTCTCCAACCTCGACGCGCAGATCCGCCTTCAGGCCCGGGGCGAGATCCGTCGGCTGCAGCGGCAGATGGGGATCACCTCGATCCTGGTGACCCACGATCAGGCGGAGGCGCTCGCCATGGCCGACCGGGTCGCGGTCTTCTGCCAGGGCCGGCTCGAGCAGTTCGCGACCCCGCACGATCTCTATCACGCGCCGGCCAACACCTTCGTCGCCGGCTTCGTCGGCCACCCGCCGATGAACCTGGTCGAGGGTCGGATCGAGAACGGCCGGTTCCGCGGGGCGGCCGGGCTGGAGCTCGAGGTCGATGTCGAGGGCGATGGTCCGGCGACCCTCGGGCTCCGCCCGGAGGACATCAGGCTCGATGCTGGCGGGGTGCATGCGGGTGAGGTGGCGATCGCCGAGGCGCTCGGTCGCGAGACGCTGCTGACGGTCGAACTCGGCTCGGGCCTGCAGCTCCCCGGCCTGCAGCTCAAGGTGCTGGTCGCCGAGACCGAGGCCGTCCCGCCCGGCACGGCCGTGAGCCTCGATCTGGCCGGTGCGGCCCGCCACCTCTTCGACGGCGAGGGCCGCCGCATTCCCTGACCGTTTCTCGCGAAAGGACGACCGATGACCGAGACGCTGCCGGCGCGGGTGCGCCATCGGGGCAGGGACGTGCTGTTGAAGTATCATCGCCTGCTCACCGGCAGCGGCATCCATCCGCCCAACGGCCTGGCGGCACTGGGGGAATGCCTCGACCGGGGTGCCGAGGTGCTGGAGATCGACATCAGGCTCGCCGCCGACGGCCGGTTCGTGATGCTGCACGACAAGACGCTCGAGCGGGAGACGGCGGACGGGGTGGGGCCGGTGGCCCGGCTCGCCAGTACGGCGTTCACCGAGCTGCGCCTCAGGGGCAGCGACGAGCGGGCCTGCACGTTCGAGCAGGTGATCGAGCGGCTCGAGGCCGCTCCGTACCGGCCGCTGAAGCTGCAGATCGACTTGAAGGAGGCGGCACCGCTCTCGGATGCGGCGATCGGGGTCCTGCTCGAGGCCGTCGATCGGCTCACGGCCGTGCCCGGGCTTCGCGTCGTCGTCGGCTGTCTCGCCGACTGGAATCTGCGCGCCCTGCGCCGGGAGCGGCCGGACCTTGCCGTCGGGCTCGATTTCGCCTTCTACCTCGATGCCCCGGTCGACGGCATGCCGCGCCTGCCGACGCGGCTGGGTTCTTATGGCTATCTCGACGATCACCCGCTCGCCTTCGATCGAAGCTGGCCCACCGCCCGCTACCTCGAGGACCGCTTCGCCGGGCTGATCGCGCAAGTGCCGGGTGCCGTCGAATACTACCTGCGAAAGGAGCTCCTGGCACTCTGCCTCGCCGACGGCTTCGATCCCATCGGCTACCTGCACGGGCACTGCCCCGGCTGCCTCGTCGACGTCTGGACCATCGATCCCGAGCGCGACGGGGGCGAGGCGGCCTTGCTTCAGGCGCTCGATGCCGGGGCCGACCAGATCACCACCAACCAGTCTCTCCAGGTGGCGGCATGGGTCGAGCGCGCGGGCCGCTAGCCGACTTCAGAGGTCGGTCGGGAAGCGTGGGATGTTGGTGGTGTGGTGGACGTCGACCGAGAGGACCAGGCCGAAGCCGAGCAGCGTGGTGATCATCGCCGTGCCGCCATAGGAGATCATCGGCAGCGGCACGCCGACCACCGGGATCAGCCCGGTCACCATGGCGACGTTGATCAGCACGTAGAGGAAGAAGTTGACGGCGATGCCCATCGCCAGGAGCCGGCCGAACTGGTGGCTGCAGCGCAGTGCCACGACCAGGCTCAGCGCGACGACCGCGAGGCAGAGGAGAAGCACGACCAGGGCGCCTGCGAACCCGGCCTCCTCGGCGAGCATGGTGAAGGCGAAGTCGGTCTGCTTTTCCGGCAGAAAGCTGAGCTGGGCCTGGCTGCCCTGGAGGAAGCCCTTGCCCCAGACGCCGCCCGAGCCGAGGGCTATCTTGCTCTGGATGATGTGGTAGCCGGCGCCGAGCGGATCGGTCTCGGGGTCGAGGAAGGTGAGCACCCGCTGGCGCTGGTAGTCGTGCAGGCTGGCCCAGGCGACCGGCAGTGCGGCGGCCACGGCCGCGATCGCCAGGCCGAACTTCCAGAGCCGCACCCCGGCGAGGAAGAGCAGGGCGGCGCCGCAGCCGACCAGCATCACGCTGGTGCCGAGGTCGGGCTGCTTGAGCACCAGGACCGCGGGCAGGGCGATGCAGACGAGCGGCACGGCCAGGAAGAACAGGCTCTTGACCTCGTCGAGATAGGCGCTGTGGAAGTAGCGGGCGAGGCAGAGCACCAGCCCGACCTTCATCAGCTCGGACGGCTGCAGCTGAAAGAGCCCGAGATCGATCCAGCGCTGCGCCCCCTTGCTGAGCTCGCCCACGATCTCGACGCCCAGCAGCATGGCGAACGCCAGGGCATAGAAGACATAGGCCCAGCGGAACCAGAAGCGGATGTCGACCAGTGCCACGACCAGCATGACGCCGAGCCCGAAGACCAGCCGGACCCCGTGCCGCCAGGCCCAGGGCTCGTGGCTGCCGCCACCGGCCGAGTAGAGGACGAGGTAGCCGACGCAGCCGAGCAGTGCCAGCACCGTGACCAGCGCCCAGTTGAGCTTGCCGAGCTTCTCGACGATGCCGAACTCCGACGGCCGGATGCGCGCCTGGCTCGCCACGGGCTCAAGTCCTCCGGAATCGGGGCTGCTGCGCGCGCGCCATCAGAGACTGACCGACAGGCTGCGGCCCGAGGGGTCGAGCTCGAGCACCTTGAGCATGATGTCGCGGGCGATGGGGGCCGCGGCCGCACTGCCGCTCTGGCCGTGCTCGACGATCACCGAGATGGCGTAGCGCGGCGCCTTGGTCGGGGCATAGCAGACGAACAGCGCGTGGTGGCGATGCTCCCACGGCCGGTCTCGGCGCTTGTGCAGGCCGGCGGCGCGCTCGGCCCGGGTGATGCGGCGGACCTGCGAGGTGCCGGTCTTGCCGCCCATCTGCACCTCGGGCAGGGCCAGGCGGTGGCGATGGGCGGTGCCGCGCTGGGCGTTGACCACCCGGTGCATGCCCTCGAGCACGAGGTCGAGATTGACCTTGGAGACACCGATCGAGCCGAATTCCGGCAGCGGTTCTCTCGCATCGCGGACGAACCAGGGCTCGACCGCCCGGCCACCGTTGCACATCCTTGCTGTCATGATGGCGAGCTGCAGCGGCGTGGTCAGCATGAAGCCCTGGCCGATGCCGATCACCAGCGTCTCGCCGCGCTGCCAGGGCTCGCCCAGGGTGTCGCGTTTCCACTGGCTGGTCGGCACCAGGCCCGGCTGCTCGCCCGGGATGTCGATGCCGAGCGGCGAGCCCAGCCCGAACCGCCGCGACATCGCGGCGATGCCGTCGACCCCGACCCGCCGGGCGAGGTCGTAGAAATAGACGTCGCAGGATTGCGAGATCGCCTCGAACAGCGCCATCCGGCCGTGGCTCTTCCAGCAGTGGAATCGGGCGTTGCCGAGGCTGGTGAACCCGCCACAGAAGACGTCGTAGCCGGGGGTGACGAGGCCGGCCTCGAGTGCCGCTAGCGCCACGACCATCTTGAAGGTCGAGCCCGGCGGGTACTGGCCGCGGATGCACTTGTTGACCAGGGGCGTGCGCGGGCTGTCGCGCCATTCCTTCCATTGCTGGTGCGACAGCCGGCCGAGAAAGGCCGTCGGATCGAAGCTCGGCACCGAGGCCAGGGCCAGCACCGCGCCGCTGTTGACGTCGACCACCACCGAGCTCGCCGAGAGCTCGCTCGACAGCCGCTCGTAGCAGAACTGCTGCAGCTCCATGTCGAGGCTGAGCCGGACGTCGTGGCCGGGCTCGCCGTCGTCGCGGTCGAGCTCGCGGATCTCACGGCCGATGGCGTTGACCTCGACCCGCCGCCGGCCGGCCCGGCCGCGCAGCTCCCGGTCGTAGCTGTGCTCGATGCCGTTCTTGCCGATGCGGAACTCCGGCAGCCGCAGCAGCGGGTCCGGATCGGCCGCCTGCTCTTCCTTGTTGGGCGGGCCGACATAGCCCAGCACATGCGCCAGCACCTCGCCCTGCGGGTAGGTCCGGAGCAGGGTGGAATCGAGCACCACGCCCGGCAGATGCGGGCTGTGCACGGCCACCGCCGTCACCTCCTCCCAGTCCAGCCCCTCGCGGACCAGCACCGGCAGGAAGGCGCGCTGGGTGCGCGCCGTTCGGATGATCTCGTCGATCTGCCGCTGGTCCAAGGGCAACAGCCGGGCGAGGCTCGCGAGCGTCGCCTCGAGGTCGCGGGTGTTCTCGCGGATGATGCGGACGCGGTAGCTCGGCGTGTTCTTTGCAAGGACGACGCCGTTGCGGTCGAAGATGCGGCCGCGCGGCGGCACGGTCAGGCGCTGGCTGACCCGGTTCTCCTCGGCCAGCAGCGAGTAGCGGGGCGCCTCGTCGACCTGCAGCTGCCAGAGCCGGCCGGCGAGCAGGCCGAACAGCGCGGTCTGCGCCACCCCGACGAAAAGCGCCCGGCGGGTGAAGCTCTTGGTTCGGTCAGCCGCGTGATGCTGCATGCACGACCTTCGGCAAATGGGGCTGGAGAGCTGCCATGGCGAGACTGATCAGCGGGTAGGCGGCGATCGTCAAGAGCAGCTCGAAGGCAACCGGCCGGAACGCGAACAAATGATGGAAATAGAGGCTGGCCAGCAGCCAGCGCAGGCTCATCAGCACGGTGACGGCGAGACTGAAGCAGGCCCAGAGGACCAGGAAGGACCGGCCGGCGAAGAACCGCGGCGGCGCGATCAGCAACAGCCGCGTGGCGAAGAGCGCCGCGGCCGTGAGCCCGAGCGGCAGGCCCGCCGTGGCGTCGAGGACCACCGTGACGATCAGGATCAGCGTGTTGCCCAAGAGGTCCGGCCGGTAGACCGTCCAGTAGAAGATGCCGCAGAGGCAGAGCAGCGGCGAGAGGGCGGTCGGCGCCGCGTTCGGCAAGGGGGCCAGGTCGACGAAGACGAGCAGCAGCACGGCGAGGAAGGGCAGCGAGCCGCGCAGCAGCTCCTCGGGCCGCCCGGAGGTGACGATGCCGCCCCGCTCGAGCCCGCTCATCCGCCGCTCGCCAGGACGGCCGAAAACGCGCCCGGCATCAGGCCCGAAACCGCCGGCGCCGGCTCGCGCAGCTCGGCTGGGACATTGTTGCTGTCATTGGTCGGCGGCGGCAGCGGGGCGCGGCGCAAGACCGCGACGAAATCGACCATCTGCCAATCGACGGCCGGCCGCACGGTGACCCGGCTGCCCTCGATCCGGCTGATCTCGCCGATCATCAGCCCGGGCGGCAGCACGCCCCCGCGGCCCGAGGTCATCACCCGATCGCCGATCTGAAAGCGCGGGTTCAAGGGCAGGAACTCGAGCTTGGGCTCGGCCGAGTTGTCGCCGGCGAGCAGCGCCTGGTCACCCGACCGCTCGACGATCACCGGGATCTTCGAGTTGAGGTCGGTGAGCAGCAGGATGCGGGCCGAACGACTGCCCACCGCGATCACCCGGCCGATCATCCCGGCCGGGGTCATCACCGCCATGCCCGCTGCGATCTCCGCGGCATGGCCGACATCGATCAGCCGGGTGTGGACGAACGGGCTCGCCGAATCGGCGACGATCCGGGCACTGACCCAATCCGCCGCCGGCTCCGGCTCGGGCATGTCGAGCATGGTGCGCAGCGAGCGGTTCTCGACGCCGAGCCTGACCGCCTGGGCCTGCCAGTCGAGCAGCCGGCGGTTCTCGGCGCGCAGCCGCTCGTTCTCGGCATGCACGGCGAACAGGCTGCCCATCCGCTCGCCGAGCTGGCGGCTCCAGGAGACCGGCTCGCGCACCACGGCGACCAGCGGCACCACCTGGTCGCCCAGCATGTCGGCCGCCTTGTGCACCGCCTTCACCTCGAGCTTGCCGAGCACCAGCACGACCAGGGCGAGGCCGATGCAGGCGACCAGCACCGGCCGCTCGCCCATGGCACGCCAGGCCGCTCCCAGGACCATCAGCCGCTCGATCGAAAAAAGCTTCAAGGACACTCCGCCACGTTCAGACCACGCCACGATACTACCACGATCACCGGCCGCCAAAGCAAGCCCGGCTCGGGCCGCCGCTGCTTGCCGTGGAGAATGTCACCAGCACGCAACAAAACTATAGCGCGAAAGCCGGCAATTTCACGCGGCCGGTCAATAGGCCGTGTGCAGCACGTGCTTGAGGCCCTTCATGTCCTCGAGGCAACGCCCGGTGCCGAGGGCCACGCAGTTCAACGGCTCGTCGGCCTGGCTCACCGGCAGGCCGGTCGAATGGCGCAGCACGAAGTCGAGATTGCCGAGAAGCGAGCCGCCGCCGGTGAGCACGATGCCCTTGTCGACGATGTCGGCGGAAAGCTCGGGCGCGGTGTGCTCGAGCGCCACCTTGACCGCCTCGATGATCGAATTGACCGGCTCGGCCAGGCTCTCGGCGATCTGCCGCTGGCTGATGGTGATCTCCTTGGGCACCCCGTTCATCAAATCGCGGCCCTTGATCTCCATCACCTCGCCGTTGCCGTCCTCGGGCAGGCAGGCGGAGCCGATCCGCTTCTTGATGTTCTCGGCCGTGGCCTCGCCGATCAACAGGCTGTGGTTGCGCCGGACATAGTTGATGATCGCCTCGTCCATCTTGTTGCCACCGACCCGGATCGAGCGGGCGTAGACGATGCCGCCCAAAGACAGGATGGCGACCTCGGTGGTGCCGCCGCCGATGTCGACCACCATCGAGCCGGTCGGCTCGGTCACCGGCAGGCCGGCGCCGATCGCCGCTGCCATCGGCTCCTCGATCAGGTGGACCCGCCTGGCACCGGCCGCCTCGGCCGCTTCCTGGATGGCGCGTCTCTCCACGGCGGTGGAGCCGGAGGGGACGCAGATGATGACTTGCGGACTAGCGAAGCCTCGGCTTTTGTTCACCTTGCGGATGAAATGCTTGATCATCTCCTCCGCCACCTCGAAATCCGCGATCACGCCGTCGCGCAGCGGGCGGATGGCCTCGATGTTGCCCGGGGTGCGGCCGACCATCTCCTTGGCCTCGAGGCCGACGGCGAGCACCTGCTTGCGTCCCTTGATGGTGGCGATGGCGACCACCGAGGGCTCGTTCAGGACGATGCCGCGCCCCTTCATGTAGACCAGGGTGTTGGCGGTGCCGAGATCGATCGCGAGATCGGCCGAGAAAAGACCTAAGAGGCGCGAGAACATGGGGGCTCTGTCCGCTCCGTGCTCGGCGGTTGAAGGGGCGTGGGCCGCGCTGCGGCAGGCCGTAGCGTCGCGCTGCAGCAAGGTCGCGTGGCGTTGTCGACCATTAGCTACAGCCCGGCCACACTACTACCGAAAGGTTGAAATCCGGTTAACGAGGAACACGCCGAGCGCGCGAGGGCCGGCCCGCGGCCCTCGGCAGTTTCCCCGCTCAGACGGCCACGGCGTTGGGCGCCGTCCGTCCCCGCTTGGTCACGAGCTTGTTCAAGGCGCCGATATAGGCCTGGGCCGAGGCCACCAGGGTGTCGGTATCCGCCGATTGCCCGGTCGCCGTCCGGCCGTCCTCCTCGAGCCGCACCGTGACGATCGCCTGGGCGTCGGTTCCCTCGGTCACCGCGTGGATCTGGAAGAGCGGCAGCTCGGCAGCGTGCGGATAAAGTGCCCTGATCGCCTTGAAGGTCGCATCCACCGGGCCGTCACCGGTGGCCGACGCGGCCTGCTCGACCCCGTCGATGGCGAGCGTGAGCTCGGCCTTGGGGGTGACGTGGCTGCCGCAGTGCACGTCCAGCCGGACGAAGCGGATCTTCTGGTCGGCGGAGGCGATCTCGTTGTCGACGAGGGCGATCAGGTCCTCGTCGAAGATCTCTTTTTTCTTGTCGGCCAGCGCCTTGAAGCGGACGAAGGCGTCTTCCAGCGCATTGTCGCCCAATTCGTAGCCCAGCTCCTTCAGCTTGGTCTTGAAGGCGTGGCGGCCGGAATGCTTGCCCATCACCAGGTTGGACTTGACCAGCCCGATATCCTCCGGGCGCATGATCTCGTAGGTCTGGGCGTTCTTCAGCATCCCGTCCTGGTGGATGCCGCTCTCGTGGGCGAAGGCATTGGCGCCGACGATCGCCTTGTTGGGCTGCACGTTGAAGCCGGTGATCGCCGAGACGAGGCGGGACGCGGCCATGATCTTGCGGCTGTCGATGCGGCTCTGGAAGGGCAGCTGGTCGTGGCGGGTCTTGACCGCCATGACCACCTCCTCGAGCGCGCAATTGCCGGCGCGCTCGCCGATGCCGTTGATCGTGCACTCGATCTGCCGCGCCCCGGCCTGCACGGCGCGCAAGCTATTGGCGACCGCCAGGCCCAGATCGTTGTGGCAGTGGACCGAGAGCACCGCCTTGTCGATGTTGGGCACGCTGTTCCTGATCTTGGTGATCAGGTCGGCGAACTCCTCGGGGTAGGCGTAGCCGACGGTGTCCGGGATGTTGATGGTCGTGGCACCGCAGGCGATCGCCGTCTCGATGCAGCGAAAGAGGAAGTCGTGCTCGGTGCGCGACGCGTCCATCGCACTCCACTCGACGTCGTCGGTGTAGCGGCGGGCGCGCTCGACGCTCTGGATCACCCGCTCGTGGACCTGGTCCTGGTCGAGCTGCAGCTGGAACTCGCGGTGCAGCGGCGAGGTGCCGATGAAGGTGTGGATGCGCTTGCGCTCGGCCGGGCGCAAGGCCTCGGCCGCCCGATCGATGTCGCCGATCGCCGCCCGGGCGAGGCCGCAGACCACGCTCTCCTTGACCCGAGCTGCGATCTTCGAGACCGCCTCGAAATCACCTTCGGACGCGATCGGAAAGCCGGCCTCGATGACGTCGACGCCCATCTGCTCGAGAAGCTCGGCCACCTGGATCTTCTCGGGCGTGGACATCGAGCAGCCGGGCGACTGCTCGCCGTCGCGCAGCGTGGTGTCGAAAATGATGATGTGATCGTCGGGGGTGCCGCTGGCGGCGGCCGCGACGCTGCGCAACTGCTGGGCCTCGCTCGTCGATCCGGCGACGGTGGTGGTGGTTCTGGTCGTGGTCATCTCGGGACTCTCGAAGTTGTTGGGCATCCGGTTTCGTCATGCGTCCCCTGAGCGGTCGCCGTCAGCGGCGCCTGGGCTCAGGGGCGGCTAAGTCGAAGCCCGAGCCGTCCCGAGAGAGTGGCCACGATGATGGCGGCATCGACGAGCGCGCGCGCCGGGACCGCGGCTGCCGCCGCCTTGTCCGTCGCGAGAAAGAAGCGCTCGTTCATGAAAATGGCCGGTTGCTGTGCTGTGGCGGCGGGGCCACGACTCGGCACGCCCGCTGTCGCTCGGCCCGTGATATGGGACGAAAGTAAAGTCATTGTAAAGGCGCTTGATGGAATTTTGCCATCACCGGGTGCTGCGGTAGCGGGGTGGTGCTAGGCCCGGCTCTTGCATCTGTCGCTGCGGCCTCTATGAAAAGGGGAGCGATCACGACCGAAAGTGGCACCCCTGCCGGCCGCGCTGCCCTCGCGGGCGGCGTGATTCGTGCTGTGCGCGTATCGCCGGCGTGCCCCGGCGTGACGCTTCATCGACGGACTCGATATCCGCCCGTTGCTGCCCCAATTTGCTCACGAGAGCGAGCAGGGCCTGCAAACTCGAAAGCGAGAAAGACCAGAGCATGAGCCAATTCACCGATTACAAGGTCGCCGATATCAGCCTCGCCGGCTGGGGCCACCGCGAAATCGCCATTGCCGAAAAAGAGATGCCGGGCCTGATGGCGCTGCGCGAGGAGTTCGGTGAGCGCCAGCCGTTGAAGGGGGCCCGGATCGTCGGCTGTCTGCACATGACCATTCAGACAGCGGTCCTGATCCAGACCCTGACTGCCTTGGGCGCCACCGTCCGCTGGTCGTCGTGCAACATCTTCTCGACCCAGGACCAGGCGGCGGCCGCGATCGCCGATACGGGTGTGCCGGTCTTCGCCTGGAAGGGCGAGACCGAGGAGGAGTACGAGTGGTGCATCGAGCAGACGATCGAGGGGCCGGACGGCTGGACCCCCAACATGATCCTCGACGACGGCGGTGATCTCACCCTGGTGATGCACGAGAAGTATCCCGAGCTGATGAAGGGCGTGAAGGGCATCTCCGAGGAGACCACCACGGGCGTGCTGCGGCTCTACGACATGGCCAAGAAGGGCAAGCTGTTGTGCCCGGCGATCAACGTCAACGACAGCGTCACCAAGTCCAAGTTCGACAACAAGTACGGCTGCCGCGAGAGCCTGGTCGACGGCATCAGGCGGGCCACCGACGTGATGATGGCCGGCAAGATCGCGGTCGTCGCCGGCTACGGCGATGTCGGCAAGGGCTCGGCCGAGAGCCTGCGCCATGCGGGTGCGCGGGTGATGGTCACCGAGATCGACCCGATCTGTGCGCTCCAGGCCGCGATGGAGGGCTTCGAGGTGGTCACCATGGAGGATGCCGCGACCCGCGCCGACATCTTCGTGACGGCCACCGGCAACAAGGACATCATCACCCTCGACCACATGCGGGCGATGAAGGACGGTGCGATCGTCTGCAATATCGGCCATTTCGACAACGAGATCCGCGTCGCCGATCTCAAGAACTTCAAGTGGACCGAGGTCAAGCCGCAGGTCGACCAGATCGAGTTCCCGGACGGCAAGCAGATCCTCCTGCTGGCCAAGGGGCGGCTGGTCAATCTCGGCTGCGGCACCGGTCATCCGAGCTTCGTCATGAGTGCGTCCTTCACCAACCAGGTGTTGGCGCAGATGGAGCTCTGGAACAACAACGGCCAATACGAGAACCAGGTCTACGTGCTGCCCAAGCATCTCGACGAGAAGGTGGCGGCCCTTCATCTCGGCAAGCTGGGGGCGAAGCTCACTAGGCTCAGCGACGATCAGGCCGCCTATATCGGGGTCGAGCACCAGGGGCCGTTCAAGAACGAGCAGTACCGCTACTAGGCGATGGCCGAGCACCCGCCCGATCCGGACCAGGCGCCCGAGGCGAATGTCCTGGACCGGCGGGTGCGTTTTTCGACCCGCGAGGCCACGCTCGATTTCGCCCGTGGCCTCGCCCTGGATCTGCGGCAGGGTGACGTGGTGCTGCTCGACGGCGACCTCGGCGCCGGCAAGAGCGAGATCGCCCGGGCGATGATCCGGGCCTTGGCGGGTGAGCCGGTCGAGGTGCCGTCGCCCACCTTCACCCTGGTGCAGCGCTACGACACCGACTACTGCCCGATCACCCACGCCGATCTCTACCGCATCGACCATCCGGAGGATCTGGCCGAGCTCGGCCTCGAGGAGGCGGGCGACCTGGGTGTGCTGATCGTCGAATGGCCGTTTCGGGCGGGCGAGGGCTATTTCCCGCCCTCGGCGCTCCTGGTCCGGATCGACGACGAGGGCGGCGAGCGACGCGCCCTGCATCTCACCTCGCCCGACGAGGGCTGGCGACATCGGCTGGCGAAGTTGCTCGATCCGGCCTAGCATCCCTCCCGCATGGGCCAGCTCTTCACCATTCCGGCCGAACGGCCGTTTCTCTCCAGTCTCGCGGGCTGCCTCTTGCGCCTGCCGGCCGAGGCGCTCGCCGACCATCTGATCCTGCTGCCCAGCCGCCGCGCCTGCCTGGAATTGCGCGACACGTTCCTGGCGCTGAGCGCAGCACCGGCGCTCTTGCTGCCGCGGCTGCAGCCGGTGGGCGAGGTCGATCTCGCCGACCTGCCGCTGCCGCTCTCGGTCGAGGCGGTCGAAGGCCCGCCGCCAATCGACCCCTTGCGCCGCCGGCTGCTCCTCGCCCGGCTGGTCAAGGCGAAGGCTTCGATGCCCGACGAGCAGGCGATCCGCCTCGCGACCTCGCTCGCCGAGCTGCTCGATCAGGTCCAGACCGAGCGGGTCGAGCTGAGCCGTCTGAACGAATTGCTGCCGGGCGAGCTCGCCGACCACTGGCGCGAGATCGTCGAGTTCCTCGGCATTCTGGACGAGGCGTGGCCCGCGATCCTTGCCGAGGAGGGGGCGGTCGATCCTGCCGCCTGGCGCAATGCCCGGCTGGCCGCGGCGACCCTGACGCTTTCTAGCCGACCGCCGGCCGGCCCGGTGATCGCCGCCGGGATCACCGGCACCGTGCCGGCTGTCGCCGACCTGCTGGCCGCGGTGCTCGAGCTCGACCGCGGCAGCGTCGTGCTGCCCGGCTTCGATCCGGGGCTCGATGCCGCCACCTTCGCCAGCCTCGGGCCGTCCCACCCGTTCTTCGCGATCAGGCGCTTCTTGGCCCAGGTCGGACGCACACCGGCCGATGTCGAACGCTGGCCGGACCCGGCAGCCGCCCGCTCGCCCGATGCCAGGCGCAAGCTGCTCGGCGAGATCATGCGGCCGGCCGCCACTGCCGAGGCCTGGCAGACGATGGCGCCGCCGCCGGACGAGGCGTTCGCCGGCATCGCCGTTGCCACGTGCGAGACCCACGGCCAGGAGGCGCTCCTGGTCGCCCTTCAGCTCAGGGAAGCGCTGGAGACCCCGGACCGCACGGCAGCCCTGGTCACCCCCGACCGCCAGCTCGCCCGCAGGGTCGCGGCCGAGCTCGCGCGGTTCGGTGTTGCGGTCGACGACAGCGCCGGCGTGCCGCTCGACCAGACCCCGCCCGGTAGCCTCTTTCTTCTGACAGCACACGCGCTCTTCGGCGACGGCGGCCCGGTGCCGCTGCTCTCCGCCCTCAAACACCCGCTGGCCCGGGGTGGCCTCGCTGCCGGTGGCCTTCGCCGTTTCGCCCGCCGGCTCGAGCGCCGGGTGCTGCGCGGGCCGCGGCGAGGCAGGGGACTGGAGGCGTTGCGTGCGGCGCTGCTTGAGGGGGCCGGGGCCGAGAGCCAGCCGCTCGTCGACTGGCTCGACGGCTTGATCGCCGCCGCAAGCCCGCTGGTGACGCGCGACCACGGCGACTTCTCCAGCCTGGTCGCAGCCCACATCGCCCTGGTCGAGTGGCTGGCCGCCGACGAGACCGGCAGCCCGGCCGAGCTCTGGGCCAAGGAGACCGGCGAGGCGACGCGCGACTTCCTCGTTCGGCTGATGGCGGCGGGCGAGGGGGAGGCGGCCCCACCGGCCAACGCCTATCCGGCCGTGCTCGCCGTCTTGATGGGCGGCGAGGCGGTCCGCCCGCGCGGCCCGAGCCACCCGCGGCTGATGATCCTGGGCCAGCTCGAGGCCCGTCTGGTCGAGGCGGATCGCGTCGTCATCGCCGGGCTCGTCGAGGGCACCTGGCCCAGGACCGCGGAGCCCGGCCCCTGGCTCAACCGGCACCTGCGCCATGCCCTGGGGCTGCCGCCGGTGGAGTTTCAGATCGGTATTGCAGCGCACGATCTCCTCATGAATGCAACGGCTTCGGACGTCCTGTTGACGCACAGTGCGAAGGACCGGGGCGGCAGCCCGACCGTGCCCTCGCGCTGGCTGCAGCGGCTCGACACGGTGACCCGCGCCTGCCACCGCCGCTGCCGGCTGAGCCTCGATGCGCGCTGGCTCGACTGGGCGAAGCGGCTGGACGAGCCGTCGGGCCCCGTTCGCCCCTGCCCGCCGCCGGCGCCCTGCCCGCCCGCATCGGCCCGGCCCAGGGACCTCTGGGTCACCGAGATCGAGACCCTGATGCGCGATCCCTACAGCGTCTATGCCAAGCGGATTCTGCGGCTCCGCGAGCTCGACGATCTCGACGCCGATCCGGGGGTGCGCGAGCAGGGCGCGATCATCCACGACGTGCTCGAGCGGTTCGTGCGGGCCTATCCGAGCGAGCTGCCGGGCGAGCCCGAGGAGACGCTCGTGCTGATGGGCCTCGAGGCTTTCGAGGGCGTCGCCGATCGGCCCGAGATGCAGGCGCTCTGGTGGCCGCGCTTCAGGGCGATCGCCAAGGCGTTCGTGGCGGCCGAGACCGACCGGCGCCATCTCGTCCGCCGCATCGCCGCCGAGAGCGAGGGGTCGCTGAAGCTGGGAGCAGACGGCAGCTTCACCATCCGGGCGCGGGCCGACCGGCTCGAGGTCCGGCACTCGGGCGGGC
>SLRI01000674.1 GCA_007131045.1 Rhodospirillales bacterium | reverse complement strand
CTGGCGCACGAGACCAATGTCGTCAAGGTCCGCGAGGACGCGCCGCTCGAGCTCTTGGGCCCGCTCGGCTGCGGCGTGCAGACCGGTGCGGGGGCGGTGATGAACACCCTCAACCCCAGGGCCGGCAGCAGCATCGCCGTCTTCGGCGCGGGCTCGGTCGGGCTCTCGGCGGTAATGGCCGCCTATGCCGTCGGCTGCACGCCGATCATCGCGGTCGACCCCAACGAGAGCCGCCGCGCGCTCGCCAAAGAGCTGGGTGCGACCCACACCATCGACCCGACCACCGACGACCCGGTCGAGGCGATCAAGGCGATCACCGGCACCGGCGCCTTCTTTTCGCTCGAGACCAGCTCATTGCCGAAGGTCTTTCGCCAGGCCGTCGACTGCCTCACGCTCAGGGGCGTCTGCGGCCTGATCGGGGCAGCCCCGCTCGGCACCGAGGTCAGCTTCGACATGAACGAGATCCTCTTCGGCCGCACCATCCGCGGTGTGATCGAGGGCGACAGCGTGCCCGACATCTTCATCCCGCGGCTGGTCGAGCTGTTCATGCAGGGCCGCTTCCCGCTCGACCGGCTGACCAAAAAATACCCGCTGGATCAGATCAACCAGGCGGCGGCCGACAGCGAGGCCGGCACGACGATCAAGCCGATCCTGGTGATGCCGCACTGACGGCCGGGCTCACTCCATCGGCAGATAGGTGATCGCGAAGCTCAGCCCGTCCGCCTCCAGCGTCTCCGCCTCGGCCAACGCCTCGAACAGCTCCTCGAGCGGCCGCGGCCGGTCGCTCACGAGACTGAACCGCAACACCCCCGGCCGGTCGAGATCGGCGAACATCGCCACCACCGCATCGTGCACCGCCGCGGCCGGGCTGCCCGGCGGCATCGGCGCCAGAGCCTCGCGCATCTCCGCCTCGGCCTCGGCGATGAACGCCTCGAGGCTCTGCCCTTCCTCGGCCGCCTGCTCGCGCATCATCGCGCCGAGAAAGCCCCAATCGGCGAGCTCGAAGACGAAGCCGTCGACCGCGATCTCCTCCGCCGCGAACGGATCGAGCGACGCCGCCCCGGGCGGCGGGCTCGCCGTCACCTCGAAGCTCAAGCCCAGCTGCCGGTCGAGCTGGCCGAGAAACACCGCCGTCATCCGCCCCTCGCCCATCGCCGCCGGCAGCAGGCTGTAGGCCAACGTCAAGGTCGTCCCGTCCTCGAGCTCCGGCAACGGCAGCATCATGAAGCTGCGCAAGGCCCCGGCCAGAGCACCGTAATCGATCGCCTCGAGCGCGATCCGATAGCGCGACGGGCCGTCCGGCGCGCCGAGCCCGTCGAGATCGAGATCACTGATCACGATCCGCCCGATCGCCAACTGCAGCAACGGCTGATCGGGAACCGCCAGCACCACCCCGCGCAAGGTCACGGCCTCCGGATCGGGCGCCTCGACCGCCTCGTAGGTCAAAAATGCGCCCAACCCCGTCTCGGCCAGCAGCACGTCCAGGGCCTCGCGCGCACTGCCGATCTCGCGGCCGACGAACGGGTTGGCGAACAATGCATCCCAGTCTTCGTCGTCGTCCCAGTCCCCGTCGTCGTCCCAGTCGTCTTCAGCGGAAACGGCGAGAAACCCGTTGCCGGTCGCACCCGCCTCTCCCGTCTCGGCCGCACCCGGCCCCCCTGCCACCCCGAGCCAGGCCCAGAGCGCCACCAGCACCGCCAACCTTCCCGCCATCATCGCCCCCCGAAAGACACCCCGAACCGCCACGAGCCAACGGCCAAGCCGAAGCGATTTGCAAGCAAAAAGACCGAGCCCGACCACCGCCTGTTGCCGCCCGCACCACGAACCGCTACCCCGCTCTGAAAGCCCGATCCCCGAAGCCACGCCCAAAGCCCCGCCGAAAGCCCAAATGCGCATCCAGAGCAGCCACGCCCTCGAAGACCGCGGCCTCGACGCCTATTTCAGCCCGCCCGAGGCCGTCTGGAGCCTCATCGCCATCGAAGAAGCCCATTTGCCCCGGCACATCTGGGAGCCCGCCGCCGGCGACGGGGCGATCGTCAAGCCGCTGATCGAAGCCGGCCACGAGGTCACCGCCACCGACCTCGCCGACTACGGCCTCGCCGACTGCCCGAGCGGGATCGACTACCTGACAGCCGAACCGCGCCCGGGCATCGGCGGCATCGTCACCAACCCACCCTACCGCCTCGCCATGCGCTTCGCCGAAAAAGCCCTTCGCGAAGTCCCCTACCTGGCCCTCCTCCTGCGCACCAACTTCCTAGAGAGCACCAAGCGCCTGCCCTTCTTTCGCCGCCACCCGCCATCGCGAATCTGGATCTCGTCGCGCCGCCTGCCGATGATGCACCGCCACGGCTGGCAAGGCCCGAGAGCACCCTCCAACACCTGCTTCGCCTGGTTCGTCTGGGACGAGAACAGCAAAGAGAGACAACAAATCGACTGGTTCGACTGGCGCGACCACAGCCGCAACAGCGATACCCCAGACCTCTTCGCCGATGCGGCGGATTGACAGAAGAGAAGAGATGGGGAGGCAGCGCCTCCCCATGCCCCTCCGTTACTTTGGGATTGTGAAACTGGTTCCTAAAACCGTTTCCTCCACCACGTGGTCATGAACGACGTCCTAAGAGCCGGCCGGTGAGGACCAGGGTGGCGGTGAGCGGCGCCGCTGCGGTGACGAGGAATGCCGTCGTCAGGCCAGCGACATCGGCGAGCGTGCCCGCCAGCGCCGGGCCCAGGACGCTGCCCGCGGCGACCCCGACGAGTGCTGTGGTAAAGCCGAGCGAGCCGCGGCCCGGAAACAGCCTGAGGCTCCAGAAGGCGAGAACGGCGCTGATCGTCATGACGGCGGCGCCGTGCAGCCCTGCGGAGACGAGCACGGGGCCCCAGGCACCCGGCGCCAGAGCGACGAGCACGAGCGAGGCGGCGAAGGCCGCGAAGATGGCGCCCAACAGCGAAACGATACCAACCCGCGCCTCGATCCGCCCGGTCGCGAGCCCGACGACGCCGAAAATTCCGTAGGCGATGAAGATCACGGCGGCGGCCGCCCGGTCCGGCAGCCCCGCGAGGCCGCCCGCCGCGACGACGTGATCAGCGGCGAAGGAGAGATAGACCGCGTTGCTCGCGCCGAAGCAGACCGCAGCAACGTAGAGCGGCGCCACCTCCAGCCGAAAGAGTCTCGGCCGGCCCGATCCGTCGGCGCAGGCGGGTGCCCGACCTCGCGGCACGCCGTACCCGGCCATCAAGGCCGCGATGAGACCGACGGCCGCGAAGCCGCCCCAGGCCAGGCGCCAGTCGACGGTGCCGAGGGTGACGCCGAGAAAGAGCGCGCCGGCCGCCGCCACCCCCAGTGTCGTGCCGGTCGAGACCGCCGACAGCACGCCGGGCCGCGCCGCTTCGGGCAGGACGCGCTCGGCCGCGTCGTTGAACGGCGCCCAGCAGAAGCCGGCGCTCGCACCCGCCAGTGCCACGCCCAGGCTGAGCCCGGCAGCCCCCGAGGCCGTCGCCACCACCACGAAGCCCACGGTCGCCGACAGCGCACCCAGCACGACGGGCAGGCGCTGGCCGACCCGCCCGCCGAGCCAGGCCGTCAGCGGCAGGGCCAAGAGAAAAGCGAGGAAGGCCGAGCTCGCGATCAAGCCTGCTTGGGTGGTCGACAGCCCGAAGGCCTCGCGAAAGGTGGGCAGAAACAACCCGAACCCCATCCGCGCCGGCCCGAAACTGACCGCGGTCGCTACCAAGCCGGCCGTCGCCAGCCGTGTGGTCGGCGTCATCGAGGCCGCCCTGACACGCTCGTCCCTCCCTCGCAAAGCCGCGCCCGGAGAATCATCGACACGAGCAGACTTGAACCGCCGATCGAGCTTTGCCAAGTGCCCCGAAGACAGTCTGTTTTCGGCCTTTCTCGCGAAGCACGAAAATGGTACCCGGGAGCTTTTCCCGCGGCGAGAACAAGGGGAGCGGCATGCCGACCCGTACCGACGAGAGCAAACACCAGGCCGAGTTGTACCGGATGGCGACGGACGAGCATCTTTGCCCGTTCGGCTTGAAGACGAAAGACCTCTTGAAGCGCCATGGCTACGAGGTCGACGACCATCCACTCGGCTCGCGCGAGGCTACCGACGCGTTCATGCGCAAGGTCGGCGTCGAGACGACCCCGCAGACCTTCATCGACGGCCAGCGCATCGGCGGCTACGAGGAGGTCCGACAGCATTTGGGCCTTCGGGTCCGCGGTGAGGACGAGACGACTTATGTCCCGGTCATCGCGCTGTTCTCGGTGGGCTTTTTGCTGGCGCTCGCCGTCGCCTGGGTTTCACTGCCGTCGATCTTCGCCATCCGCACCCTCGAGTATTTCGTTGCGATTTCGATGGCGCTGCTGGGGCTGCAGAAACTGAAGGATCTGGAAGCCTTCAGCACGATGTTCTTGAACTACGATCTGCTGGCGCGGCGTTATGTGCCTTATGCCCATGTCTACGCGTTCGCCGAGACGCTGGCGGGCGTGTTGATGCTCGCCGGCGCGCTCATCTGGCTCGCCGCACCGGTAGCGCTGGTCATCGGCAGCATCGG
>SLRI01000077.1 GCA_007131045.1 Rhodospirillales bacterium | reverse complement strand
TAGCGTCGACGACCCGGTAGTAGTCGCGCGGGCGGGGAAGCGTGCTGTTTGTTCGCCACCATTCGGGCTCGAGCCGTTCGGGGCCGGTGGCCTCGTGCGCCCGCTCGCTTTGGCCGTAGCGGCGAAGGAGCATGGGCGGGCCGTCGGGGACCGGGGCCACGGCGTCGATGCGGGCCGGTTGGTCGAGCAGGCGGAGCGGGCGGGGTTGCGGGGTGTGCCAGGTGTCGGCTGCCGCCGCTGCCGTCGCGGGATCGGCGGTGGCCTGGGCGTGCTCGGGCCAGTGGCTGGCGTGCGGGATCAGGCGCTGGACGGCCTCCGTGCCCAGGCGCTGGCGCAGCTGGTCGGTCAGCCTGGCGAGCTCGGCCCTATCGTGGCTCTGCGCGAGGTCGGCCTGCTCGGGGTGCAGGGGGGCCGTGTCCACCACCTCGACGCGGATGCTCTCGATGCCGAAGCCAGCGTCCAGGCCGTCCAGCTCCAGGCTGGCGAGCTTCATCAGGTGACCGGCGTGGCGCGACGGGCGGCCGGTGCGCAACGCCAGCCGCAGGACTTCGCCGTCGACGCGAAAGAGCAGGACCTCGAGCCTTCTGGCGCCCATGACCGCCCGCTCGAGCTCGCGCATCAGCCGCTCGAGAAGGTCGCCGATGGCGGCCTCGATGTCCTCGGTGCGGCCGATCGGTTCGGGCCAGCTGGTCTCGGCGGCGAAGCTGGGCAGCTCGCGCAGGGCCATGAAGGGCGGACTGTCCTGGCCCTGGAGCCTGGCCATGGCGAGGACCAGATCGCGGCCGAAGCGCTGGACCAGTGCCCGCTGCGGCAGGGCTTCGAGATCGGCGATGGTCGCGAGGCCCAGCCGTTCGAGGGCGGTGGTGACGGCTGCATCCTGGCGCAAGGCGCGGACCGGCAGGATGCTGCGGGCGGTCTCGGCGGCCTCGCCGACGAGGATGCGCGCGTTCGAGCCGTAGCGCGCCCAGGCCCGGGCCAGTGCCGGGTTGGCGGCGATCGCCAGCCGGTGGCCGAGGCCCTGGCGGTCGAGTCTCGAGGCGAGATCGGCCAGCAGTGCGGCCTCGCCGCCGAAGAGATGCGCACAGCCGGTGATGTCGAGAGAGAGGGCGGCTTCAGCCGGCTCGCCGTCGAGTGCGACGAGCGGCGTGTAGTGCCGGCAGGCGCTGGCCAGCCCGTCGAGAAAGCGCCGGTCGGCGGCGGGGGTGGCGGGGGCGAGTGCGAGGTCGGGGAGGATCGCCCGGGCGTCGGCGAGCCGCATGCCGGGGGTGATGCCGGCTTCGGCAGCGGCGCCGTCCACGGCGTGCAGCACCGCACCGTTCGCTGCCGTGGCAAAGAGCGCGAAGGGTTCAGGCAGCCCCCTGCCCTGCCGTTTCGCCTTCAGCCGCAGCCGGTCGATCGAAAGGTTGGTCAATTGCAGCGACAGATAGCGTCTCGTCATCGTATCTCACCAGCCAATGGCCCGGCACCCCGCCCTTGACCCGCCAGAGGTCGAGGGACCAGCAGCGCCGGTCGTCAGAGATGAACGGCTCGGCCCGCCAGCGGGTCACGGCCGCGGACGGGGCCTCATCGGCCCGGCCGAAGCGGAGCAGCAGCCCGGCCGCCCTGCCGGCCTCGGCCGCGAGCTGCAGCCGGCGGCCGGCCAAGAGATCGAGCGCCTCGAGCTCGACGACCACACAGGCGACGGCGGCCGAGCGCAGCGCCTCGTGCGCCGCCCACAAGATCTCCCGCCGCCCCCGGCAGCGGACCAGGAGCAGCCGGTCGGTGTCGATGCCGAAGCGGGCGAGGCCGGGGCCGTAGAGCCGGCCGCAGCACCGCTCGAGCGCCGCGTCCGCACACCAGACGAGGGCGCCCGGCTGGTGCAGGAAGCGGCCGGCGAGGGCTGCGCTGAAGCCCGAGGCGAGTCCGCCTCGCACCTCGTGCAGCGCACCGAACGGCAGCCCGCCCCAGGGCAGCGCCGCATCGATCGCGGGCTCGCCCAGCCTGGCGAAGACAGCATCGAAGCCGCCACCGCTGTTGCCGAGGCCGCGGATCTCGGCGCGAAGCGCGGCAAGGGTCGAAGGATCGGCCAAGGGGATCACCGCTCGTGGTTAATGTTCTACTAATGTTCTAATCCTGCCCGGCGTCGGGTCAAGCGGCTTCGAGACGATTTTTGCCCGAGCGCCACGGTGCCGCGCCGGTTCCGCGCGAAACGCCCGTGCAACGCTCGCTGAGAAATCCGCTATCGAATGCCCGAACCCTTGACAGCGCTGGCCGCACGGTCTCTCAACCGAGGCACCGCTGCGGATCGCCTGGCGCCCGATGGACATCTACCTTCCCGTCGCCGAAATGTCGGTGAACCTCTTGCTCATCCTCGGCCTCGGCGGGATGGTGGGCTTTCTCTCGGGCGTGTTCGGGGTCGGCGGCGGGTTTCTCATGACCCCGCTCCTGATCTTCATCGGCATCCCGCCGGCGGTCGCCGTGGGCTCCGAGGCCTCGCAGATCCTGGCATCCTCGACCTCGGGTGCGATCGCCCATACCCGAAGGCGCACGGTCGATTTTCGCATGGGCGCGGTGCTGATCACCGGCGGCTTCCTCGGCTCGGCGCTCGGCATTCTGCTGTTTCGCTGGCTGCGCGGGCTCGGCCAGATCGACCTCACCATCTCGCTGGCCTACGTCATCTTCCTCGGCATCATCGGCGCCCTGATGTTCGTCGAAAGTGCCAGGGCGCTGATTCGCACCCACAGCAAGTCACCGTCGGCCCGCCGGCGCAAGCTGCACCAGCACAACTGGATGCACGCCCTGCCGCTGAAGCTGCGGTTCCACCAGTCCAGGCTCTATATCAGCATGATCATGCCGTTCCTGGTGGGCGCCGGAGTCGGGGTTCTCGCCGCGATCATGGGCGTCGGCGGCGGCTTCATCATGGTGCCGGCGATGATCTATCTGATCGGGATGCCGACCAACGTCGTCATCGGCACCTCGTTGTTCCAGATCGCGTTCGTCACGGCACTCACCACCTTCCTCCACGCCTACACCAACCAGACGGTCGACATCGTCCTGGCGTTGCTGCTGATCGTCGGCGGGGTGATCGGGGCGCAGTTCGGCAGCCGGGTGGGCGCGGTGCTGCGTGGCGAGCAGCTGCGCATTCTGCTCGCCATTCTGGTGCTGCTGGTCGCCGGCAAGATGCTGTTCGATCTGGTAGCGACGCCCGAGGACATCTATTCGCTGGCGCGCTGAACGACGCACGCCGCAACGCCGCTCCTCGTGTTCCGGATCACGCCTCGGACGAGGTGATCGTCGCCAGGACCTCGGGCTCGATCTCGATCTGCACCTCGGCGGTGCCGTCGTCCTTGAAGCCGAGCTTGCGCGCCGCGGCCTGCGAGACGTCGATGATGCGATCGTCGGTGAACGGGCCACGATCGTTGATGACCACCTCGACCGCCCGGCCGTTCTCCAGGTTGACCACCGTCACGGTGGTGCCGAACGGCAACTCGGGATGGGCTGCGGTCATGGCTTCCGGGTCGAAAGGCTCGCCGCTCGCGGTTAGTTCCCCGGCGAGCTCCGCGCCGTACCAGGACGCGACACCGCTCTCGACCACCGCCCGATTGGGCACGTTGGCGAGTGTCACACCCGCCACCGGCGCCGCGGCGGCGACCGATGCGGCCATCGGGCCGGCCGCGGGCTCGGCCGTCGGCGCTTCGGCATCGGGTCCCGGTCGAGCCACCACCAAGGCCGCCGTGAGCGCCATGGTCGCCACCATGCCGGCACCCAGCAGATGAACCCGCCGTAGCTTCGCCGTTTCCATCGTCATCTGATCACCATGTCTGTCCGCCCGAGAATTCGCTTCCTTTTTCAATATGGCACGGCAGGCATTGACAGTCGAGCTGAACAAGACAGCAAGCAACCGACCGTTACCAGGTGGCAACGGTCGGTCGGGCTCGCTGATGCGGCGCCGGGCCGGCGACCCGACGCCGTGGCCTCGGTGCTACTGGACGCGAAGGTCGCTCGGCAGGAAGAACAGGCTGTCCTGCGTTTCGGCCACCGCGGCGTGGCAATCGGCGCAGAATTGTTGCGTGCCCTCGCTCCGATCCACGGCGCCACCGGGCATCACCGTGACGTACTCCCAGTCGGCCGTGTTGGGGCTGGCCCCGCCCTCGAGCCGCTCCATGAGGAAGAGCGGGCCGATCTGCAGCTTGCCGTCCGGGTGGGCGACGAAGCTGTCCTTGGCGAGGACAGCACCCGTGGGCATGCGGTCGACCTCCTCGTAGCGCCCGTAGGCCTCGGCGGCCTCGCCGGGTGCGGCGTAGTTCTGCACGTAGCGCATGCCGTGGGTCGCCGACTGATAGGCGACGGTGCTGAAGCGCGGCCAGCCGTCGTAGCTCGTGGCGGCTTCGACGCCGGATTCGCCGTAGGCCTCGATCATCTCGGGCAGCAGGCACTCGTAGGCGGCGCGCGCCTGCTCCTCGGTGAGGTCGACCGCCTCGGCGGCAGCGCACGGGTCGCACGGACCGCACGGGCCACAGGCCATGGCAGCGCACGGGTCGCACGGGCCGCAGGCACCACAGGCGGCGACAGCGCAGGGGTTGGCGGCGCAAGGATCGGC
>SLRI01000367.1 GCA_007131045.1 Rhodospirillales bacterium | reverse complement strand
TGATGCTCGAGCACCTCGGCCATGCCCTGGCGCTGCCATCGGCGCTCGCGGACTGGCAGGCGCTGGCGATGGCCCATCCGGCGATCGCCCCGGTGCTCGAGGCGCAGGAGGCGGCGCAGCGGGACTGGCTCGGGGCCAAGGGCTAGAGGCCGAGCACGTCCTTCATCCCGTAGAGCCCGGGCTTCTGCCGGCCGGCCCAGAGGGCGGCGCGGACGGCACCGGCGCTGTAGATGGTCCGGCTCGACGCCTTGTGGCCGAGCTCGAGCCGCTCGCCCTCGCCGGCGAAGGTGATGGTATGGTCGCCGACGACGTCGCCGCCGCGGAGCGCCGCGAAACCGATCGTGCCGGGAAGCCTTGCGCCGGTGAGGCCGTTGCGGCCACGCACGGCGAGCGCGTCCAGGCTCTTGCCCCGGCCCCTGGCCGCCGCCTCGCCGATGGCGAGTGCTGTGCCCGAGGGGGCGTCGATCTTGTGGCGGTGGTGCATCTCGACGATCTCGATGTCGAAGGCCTCGTCCAGGCTGGCCGCGACCTTCTCGGCGAGGCCGAGCAGCAGATTGACACCGAGGCTCATGTTGGGCGCCCAGACGATGGCGGTGCGGCTCGCCGCTTCGGCCAGGGCCTCGCGGTCGGCGGGCTCGAGGCCGGTCGTGCCGATGACGTGCGCGCAGCCGTGCTCGGCCGCGAGCCGGGCGTTGGCGACGCTGGCCTCGGGCACCGAGAACTCGATCACGACGTGGGCGGCGGTCATCAGGGCGGCGTTGTCGTGGGTGCAGGTGATGCCGGTGGGCTCGAGGCCGACCAGTGCGCCCAAATCCGCGCCGATCGCGGCGTGGCCCGGGCGTTCGGTGCCGCCCACCAGTTCGACCCCTCCGGTGCCCAGGAGCTGCGCCAGGTTGGCGCGGCCCATCCGGCCGGCACAGCCGATCACCCCGATCCGCACGGCCCCGATCCTCCCATTCACGTTGCAGCCCCTCTTTACGTTGCTTTGGCGCCTTCTGCATTGTTTAGTCTGTCGGTCAAGCAAGGGAGGACCGTGCCATGACCGAGACGACCCTCAGCCGGCAGCTCGGCGAGGCGCTGCCGATCGCGACCAGGCCGTTCGCCGCGGACCGGCAGCCCACCGGCCTCGTCATCGTCGACGAGGTCAACGGCTTTTGCACCGTGGGTGCCGGCAACATGGCGCCGCCGCAGCCGGACGCGCAGGTCACGGCCATGATCGAGCGCACCGACCGTCTCGCCCGCGTCTTCGCCGGCAAGCGCTGGCCGATCCTGGCCTTTCTCGACACCCACGAGCCGGGCAAGCCCGAGCCCCCCTACCCGCCGCATTGCGAGAAGGGCACCGGCGAGGAGAACTTCGTGCCGGAACTCGCCTGGCTCGACGACCACACCGACGCCACGCTGATCAGGAAGGACTGCATCAACGGCTTCGTCGGCGCCATCGAGGCCACCTTCAAGGGCCACGGCACCAGCCACAACAAGGTGGTCGACTGGGTCAACCTGCACCGGCTCGAGGCCGTCGTGACGGTCGGCATCTGCACCGACATCTGCGTCATGGACTTCGTCTTGACCATGCTCTCGGCCAGGAACCACAACCTGATGCCGACGCTGCGCGACATCGTCGTCCTGGAGCCCGCCTGCGCCACCTACGACCTGCCGCTCGAGGTGGCCCGGGAACAGGGCCTGCCCGAGACCGCCGCCCACCCCAAGGCCGAAACCCACCACATGGGGCTCTACTTCATGTCCTCGCGTGGCGCCATCTTGGCGAGCGAGATCACCGGCGCCTGAGGTTTCCAGGAACAACCACCCGAGTCATCGCGCCGGTCGAGCCGACCGGGGAGGCTCCCCGCTCGGCTCTTCGGCTTGGTTCGGCGGCAGCGCCGCCCGCTCAGCTTTCGAGAGCGACGTAGAGCGCCATCTCGCCCCGCCTCACCCGCATCAGCAGCGGCCGGTCTTCGGCCCGCGCCGCTTCCCAGGCATCGGCGACTTCGGCCGGCGTGTCGACCGGCTGGCGCTCGACCTCGAGGATGACGTCGTGTTCCTGCAGGCCGGTGCGGGCGGCGATGCTGCCAGGCTGGACGTTCTGGATGACCACGCCGCTGTCGATACCGAGCTGCTGCCTCAGCGGCTCGGGTAGCGGCACCAGGCCGATGCCGAGCGCACGATCCTCCTCGGGGGCCGGCTCCTCGTCGAGCCTTGCCTCGACCTGGTCGAACTCGCGGGTGGCGAGCGTCAGCTCCACCTCTTGCGTTTCACCGTCGCGCTGGAAGGTCACGGTGACCGTCGTGCCCGGCTCGCGCTCGGCGATCTCGAACGAGAGGTCGCGCGGGCTCTCGATCGCCTCGCCGTCGAGGCGCAGCACGATGTCGCCGTGCCGCAGCCCGGCCTCGTCGGCGGGCGCGTCCGGCTGGACGTGGCCGACCAAAACTCCCTCCGGCTCGTCGAGCCCGAGCGCCCTGGCCATGGTGTCGGTGATCTCCTGCAGGCTCAGCCCGATGAAGCCGCGGCGGATCTCGCCGTCGGCGATCAGCCGGTCGACGATCCCCTGCGCGGTGGCCGAGGGGACGGCGAAGCCGATGCCGATATTGACCCCGGCCGGCGAGAAGATGGCCGTGTTGACGCCGACCACCTCGCCCTCGATGTCGAACAGCGGGCCGCCGGAATTGCCCATGTTGATCGAGGCGTCGGTCTGCAGGTAGTCGTCATAGGGACCGACGCGGATGTCGCGCGAATGGGCCGAGAGGACACCCACGGTGACGGTGCCGCCGAGGCCGAACGGGCTGCCCATGGCGATCGTCCAGGCGCCGGGCTCGAGCGCCTCGGAATCGCCCCATTGGGCGACCACCATGTCGGCCGGTGGATCGATCTTCAAGACCGCGAGATCGGTCGCCGGATCGGCACCGACCAGCTCCGCCGGCAGCATCGTCTCGTCGGCGAGGCGCACCATGATCTCGGTCGCGGCGTCGATGACATGGGCGTTGGTGACGATGTGTCCGTCGTCGCTGATCAGAAAGCCCGAGCCCACGCCCTGGCGCAGCTGCGGCTCGCCGTTCGGCTGGCCGTCGCGGAACCGCTCGCGAAACGGCTCCGGCAGCATGTCGAGCATCGACTGCTCGTCCTCGACCAGGCGGCGGGTGGCGATGCCCACCACCGCGTTCTCGGTCTCGGCTACGATCGAGGTGAAGTCGGGCGGTGTCTCGGCGGCGGCCGGCAGCGATGCGCCGGCCAACACCGCCGCGGCGAGCATCGACGTCGCGATGCCGTAGCGTTGCATGATCCGTCTCCTCCGCAAAAGGCTCTATGGGCCAGCCAGTGACGCGCGCCGCCGCCGGCCGTCTCTTGGAGAACTCGCGGGCGGGCAAAAGGTTCAATCCTTCGGCGCGCCACGGCACATGTTCACGGGAAGCTCGGCCTTGCGGCACGCCTCCCTTTTTGGTGTGGGTGACTGATTGGTTGTGGGGGTGGGGCGAAAGTGGCCCTCGTCGCGACCAATTGGCGCTGCGAGGATCGGGCGTCCAAGAAGGAGTGCCGCATGGCCGAAACCTACCCGGTCGATCCCATCAACCGCGTCAAGCGCAAGCACGAACGCGGCCACTACGACCACGCCACGGTGCACGCGCTCCTCGACGCCGCAGCCCTCTGCCACGTCGCCTACGTCATCGACGGCCAGCCCATCTGCATGCCCACCCTCTTCTGGCGCGAAGGCAGCCGGCTCTACTGGCACGGCAGCAGCGCCAGCCGCATGCTGCGCAACCTGTCCCAGGGCGAGCCCGCCTGCCTCACCGTCACCCACTTCGACAGCATCGTATTGGCCCGCTCCGGCATGAACCACTCGGCCGACTACCGCTCCGTCATGGCGTTCGGCAAAGTCCGCCTGGTCGAGGACCCGGCGGAAAAGCAACAGGCGCTCACCATGATGGTCGACCGCCTCGTCCCCGGCCGCACCGCCCAACTCCGCCCGAGCACGCCGCAGGAGATCAAGGCCACCTCGGTCGTCATGATGGACATCGAAAAGGCCTCGGCCAAGATCCGTGCCAAGGGCGTGGTGGACGACGAGGAGGACTACGACTTTCCCACCTGGGCCGAACGCCTGCCCGTGCGCACGGTCCTGGGGGAGCCCGAACCCTGCCCCCGGCTCGTGGACGGCATCGAACGCCCGGCCAACCTCGCGGGCTATCGCGCGGGGCGGCCGCTCGAGGAAGCGGTGGCGGAGGCCTATGCAGCGGCCTATCCGCTGGGTGACGGTTGAGCAAAAAGATGCGAGGAGGCAGCGCCTCCTCGCGCTCCACCGTTCTTTTGGGGTTCGCGCGCACTGGACTGCTGGCGGCCCAGCAGGCGAGTCCGGTCGTTCCTCAAAGCGCCCTCGCCTCGCCCAGGATGCGCTCGCGACGCGGTGAAACGAGGCCTTCTTCACTCACCACGTCGACCGGGCGGCCGAGCTCGTCGGTGAGGTCCATTTGCAAGGCACCCAGGTCGAACAGGCTGCGGCCGGGCGCCATTTCGACCAGGAAATCGATGTCGCTGGTCGGTGTCGCCTCGCCCCGCGCCACCGAGCCGAAGACGCGCAAGCGCACGGCACCGTG